>JAZSPN010000115.1:0-4221 GCA_045537495.1 Acutalibacteraceae bacterium | reverse complement strand
TCCTGCTCCTGCTCCATCCAGTCCATCGTTGCAGCACCGTCGTGAGTTTCTCCCAACTTATGCGTTTTTCCGGTATAGAATAGTATACGCTCGGTTGTAGTTGTCTTACCGGCATCGATGTGCGCCATGATTCCGATATTTCTTGTAAGCTCTAACGGTACCTGCCTCGGCATACTAACCTCCGTGCCGCATTTAAGCGGAATAAATTATTTTGATAAGGTAAATTAAATTACCATCTGAAATGTGCAAAAGCCTTGTTGGCTTCAGCCATCTTGTGAGTGTCTTCACGCTTCTTGAATGCAGAACCTGTTGAGTTAACAGCATCAAGAATTTCGTTTGCAAGTCTTTCCTTCATTGTTCTTTCAGAACGCTGACGGCTGTAAAGTGTGATCCAACGAAGACCGAGTGTCTGTCTGCGCTCGGGACGTACTTCGATCGGAACCTGGTAAGTAGCACCACCGACACGGCGAGCTTTTACCTCAAGTACAGGCATAACGTTTTCCATTGCAGCTTCAAAAACCTCAAGGGGCTCCTTGCCTGTCTTTTCTCTGATGATTTCAAAAGCATCGTAGACGATTCTCTGTGCTACGCCCTTTTTACCATCATACATAACACTGTTGATCAAACGAGTGACCAGTTTTGAATTGTAAAGCGGATCCGGCAAAACATCACGTTTTGCTATCTGGCCTCTTCTTGGCACTTCGCTTCCCTCCTTCATAGTAATGATATCATAGGTACTCGAGTGACAAAACTCTCGTGGCGCCAACGGAGGCGTAATTATATATAGTATATATTACACTCTCACATCGTAACGGGATATCCCGTTTGCCTGCAAGAAGATTCTGTCGTTTAAATTCCTGACTGTCAGGATTACTTTTTGGCAGCCTTCGGTCTCTTTGCTCCGTACTTGGAACGAGCCTGCATTCTGCCGTTGACGCCCTGGGTGTCAAGTGTTCCGCGGATGATGTGGTAACGTACACCGGGAAGGTCCTTAACACGTCCGCCTCTGATAAGCACTACGGAGTGCTCCTGCAGGTTGTGACCGACACCGGGAATGTAAGCTGATACTTCGATTCCGTTTGTAAGACGAACTCTTGCGATTTTACGAAGAGCTGAGTTCGGCTTCTTGGGTGTTGCAGTCTTAACTGCTGTGCAGACACCGCGCTTCTGAGGAGAATTTGTGTCGGTAACGACATTCTTCTTTGAGTTAAGTCCCTTCAAAAGAGCGGGAGCCTTTGCCTTTTTCTCATGAGTTTCTCTGCCATATCTGACGAGCTGATTAAAGGTAGGCAATAGATACATCTCCTTTCATAGATTTTATATAATCTGCGTTTGCGGATTTCTCCGCAAACGCTTGATTATCGTAACGCGCCAAAAGATATTATATCATCATTCAGTTCGTTTTGTCAACACTTTTCACAAATTTATTCACAGTTTTTCGGTTAATTCGTCGAAACAACTTTAAATTTATCGCTTGCACTGAACTCATCAAAGAAGTTGACCGTGCTTTCCGGCTCCACTTCACTGTAACACTTCATACCCGTACCAGAGGGAAGAAGCTTACCGATGATGACATTTTCCTTGAGTCCGAGAAGCGGATCCGATTTGCCCTTGATAGCTGCATCGGTAAGAACCTTCGTCGTTTCCTGGAAGGATGCTGCCGAAAGGAAGGAATCGGTTGCAAGAGATGCCTTTGTAATACCCATAAGTGTCGGGCAGCAGACTGCTTCCTTGAGTTCTTTGCCCTCCGCCTCTGCTCTTACGCGGACAGCTTCGTTTGCTGCTGCAAATTCTCTCTTTTCAACCACCATTCCGGGAAGAAGATCCGAATCACCGGGATCGACAACCTTGACCTTCTTCATCATCTGACGAACGATAACCTCGATGTGCTTATCGTTGATATCAACACCCTGGTTACGGTAAGTTCTCTGTACTTCACGGATAAGGTAATCGTGAACGGCGTGTACGCCTCTGACTGCAAGGACATCGTGAGGATTGAGTGAACCTTCTGTAATGGTTTCGCCCTTCTTAACGATCTGTCCCTCTTCAACTCTGACTCTGAAGCCGTAAGGAATAAGGTATGCCTTTTCGTCGGCTTCGCCGTCCTCAGTGCTTGTGATGACAACGTGCTTTGTCTTCTTGATATCTCTGAACGATACACGTCCCGTGATTTCGGCAAGAATTGCAAGTGTCTTGGGTTTACGCGCTTCAAAGGGTTCTTCAACTCTGGGAAGACCCGATGTGATATCGCCCGCATCCTTGGCACCGCCGGTATGGAACGTACGCATTGTAAGCTGTGTACCGGGCTCACCGATTGACTGAGCGGCAATGATACCTACCGCTTCACCGACAGTAACGGGATCACCTGTCGCAAGGTTTGCACCGTAGCACTTGATACATACACCGTGTTCGGATTCACACGAAAGAAGTGAACGGATCTTGATGCTTGCAACGGAATCTTCCGATTTAATGCCCGCCGTGACATCTTCATCGTGGTATCTGTGAACAAGATCGGAAACTCTTGCGGCATCTGCTTCGCTCATCATGGAATCCTTGCTCATGATAAGCTCACCCGTGTTGCGATCAACGAAATCTTCGAGAAGGAATCTGCCCGTAAGTCTTTCCGAAAGACCTTCGAGAAGTCTGTCGTCATAGATGTCGTATACCTCGATACCGTCGTGACAGTGACAGTCTTCTTCACGGATGATAACATCCTGAGAAACGTCGACAAGACGTCTTGTAAGGTAACCTGAGTCAGCAGTACGAAGAGCCGTATCTGCCAAGCCCTTTCTTGCACCACGTGAAGAAATGAAGTATTCAAGAATATTCAGACCTTCACGGTAATTAGCCTTGATGGGAACTTCGATTGTCTTACCTGCCGTATTTGCGATAAGTCCGCGCATACCTGCAAGCTGACGGAGCTGTGAGTCATTACCACGGGCACCTGATGCAAGCATCATGTTGATGGGGTTGAACTCGTCGAAGTTCGCTTTAAGTTCAATACCAACCTTCTTGGAACATTCGGACCATGTTTCGATAACTCTGTCGGAACGCTCATCGTTGGAAATAAGACCGCGTTCGTAGTTCCTGCGGATCTTTTCAATCTGTGTTTCAGCTTCTTTGATAAGCTCATATTTCTTGGGCGGAATTGTAGCATCGCAAACAGCAACCGTAATACCGCTGCGTGTCGAATACTTATAACCCTGCGCCTTGATTCTGTCAAGTACATCAGAGGCAATTGCCGTACCGTGTACCTTGATACACTTATCAATGATCTTGCCAAGCATTTTCTTGTCGACAACGAAATCCGCTTCAAGCTTGAAAGCGTTTTCGGGATCGCTTCTGTCAACAAAACCGAGATTCTGAGGGATCGGCTCATTGAACGTTACACGGCCGAGTGTAGTTTCAACAAGCTTTGTAACCTCAACACCGTTTACAACCTTCGTCATGCGGATCTTACATGTGGCATGAAGTCCGAGATCGCCTTCGTCGTATGCCATAACAGCTTCATTGACATCACGGAAAACCTTGCCGTAACCGGGTTCGGTATTATTGATAATGGTAAGATAGTATGAGCCGAGGACCATGTCCTGAGTGGGAACGGTAACGGGACGTCCGTCGGAGGGCTTGAGAAGGTTGTTTGCAGCAAGCATGAGGAATCTTGCCTCTGCCTGAGCTTCCGCCGAAAGAGGTACGTGGACAGCCATCTGGTCGCCGTCGAAGTCGGCGTTGAAAGCCGTACATACAAGCGGATGAAGCTTAATGGCTCTGCCTTCAACAAGAACGGGTTCAAATGCCTGAATACCGAGTCTGTGAAGAGTGGGCGCACGGTTGAGCATTACGGGGTGATCCTTGATAACAATTTCAAGGGCATCCCATACCTGAGGCTTGGAGCGTTCAACCATCTTTCTCGCCGATTTGACGTTGCCTGCAACCTCGGTTTCAACAAGACGCTTCATAACAAACGGCTTGAACAGTTCAAGTGCCATTTCCTTGGGAAGTCCGCACTGATAAAGCTTGAGCTCGGGACCTACAACGATAACCGAACGTCCCGAATAGTCAACACGCTTACCGAGAAGATTCTGTCTGAAACGTCCCTGCTTACCTTTCAGCATATCGGAAAGGGATTTGAGCGGTCGGTTTGAAGGACCTGTAACGCTACGGCCTCTTCTGCCGTTGTCTATAAGAGCATCGACTGCTTCCTGAAGCATTCTCTTTTCA
>JAZSPN010000027.1:0-37852 GCA_045537495.1 Acutalibacteraceae bacterium | reverse complement strand
CAACAGGTCTGGAGCATGGAAACAATTCTTTGAGGAGTGTAGCTGTACGGAGCTGCCTGAGCAGAGTCGAGATATCCCCAGCTTATGCCGTTGAACGTCATGCAGGCTTCCCAGTCGCGGTCCGAGGGTGTGATGTGCTCTTCGGGAGTGCCGAAATCTTCGGGAAGACGGCTTCTGTCGTTAATTATTATGTGGGGTTGGATGGAACGGAGAAACTGATTTCTTTCGAGAGAATCCCAGCCTTCCCAGCTTTCCATGGGATCGGCAATATCGTACCAGAGAATATCAATTTTGCCGTACTGAGTGAGAAGCTCTTCGTTGAGGTCACGGATATACTTGACGAAGCGACGGCGAGCCTCGGTATCGAAGGCGGCTATGCCTGCATCGGGGTGGTGCCAGTCCATGAGCGATGTGTAGAAGCCGATTTTAAGGTCGAATTCTCGGCAGGCATCGACGAATTCTCGGACTATATCACGGTGAGGACCGTAGTTTACGCTGTTGAAGGGATTTACTTTTGAGTCCCAAAGGCTGAAGCCCTCGTGGTGTCTTGTGGTGAGAACCATATACTTTGCACCGGCTTTTTTGGCGAGTGCAGCCCATTCGCGGGGTGCACCCTCTTTCGGACAGAAGGTTTTGGCGAGCTCTTCGTACTCTTCGACGGGTACATTTTCACAGGCCTGGTACCATTCGTTGCGACCTACCTGGGAATAAAGACCGTAATGGACGAACATTCCGAAACGGGCTTCGCGCCACCATTTCATTCGTTCATCGCGTGTTTTGGCGAGATATTCGTTATATTCGGGTAAAGAAAGCATATAAACATCCTTTCAGATTAAAGTAGCTACATTATACAACAAACATTTATTGCTGTAAACAGAAAAAGAACGCAAAATCATCGGGACGAGGACGATTTTACGTTCGAAGGTGTTCAGATTGTCAGGGGTAAAAAACGGTAACCTCCTTTCACGTGATTTGTGGTGTTGATTATTATATAAATTCTTCGCTGACGAAGGGGGACGCTTAAAGTGACTCCGACGGGTGGGAAAGGGTGGGTTGGTTGGTGGAAGAATGGAGAAAAACAGAACGTCGGAGTCATATATATCGGAGGTATCTCCGTCTGTAAGAAAAGTATACCAATTTTTAAATTAAGAAACAACCGTGTAAACTTTTAAGATTTTTTTAAGATTATTTAAGAAATCGTTAAGGCGAAAAACCGATCAAGGGATAGACATTTTTTCGTGTCAACCCACTATATAAAGAAGTTGAAAAAAAGTCGGTTTTATGGTACAATTATCGCAATATGGATGTGTATGCCCTGATATCTGATGATAAATAAATTGAAGTGAAAGAAAAGGAGGAAGAGAAATGAATTCGTTCAAGGAACTCTGGGAAGAAGTCGTCAGCATACTTAAAAGCGAAGTTTCAGACATTATATATAATGTATGGATTGATCCCATAAATCCCGTCGGTTTCGACGGCGGTGTTGTGACGCTTTCCGCCTCGGAGTTCAAACGCAAGATAGTTGAGCAGAAATTCGGCAGTTTGATAGGTGAGGCGTTCGAAAGAACACTCGGCTTTCCCGTGGAGATTCGTATAATCAGTGAAGAAAACGTAGTGCCCGTCAAAGAGGAGAAGACGGAGATTAAAGCGTTCAGGGAAGAGTGTACTTTCAAAACATTTGTAGTTGGATCTTCAAACAAATTCGCATATGCCGCATCGCAGGCGGCGGCATCAAAACCGGGAGGAGAATATAATCCTCTGTTCATATACGGACGTTCGGGACTCGGAAAAACGCATCTTCTTTATGCAATTGAACACGAAATAAGAGAGAAAAATCCGAACGCAAACATTATATACAAACAGGGTGAAGAGTTCACCAATGAGATTATAAAAGGCATTGCCGAAAAGAATATGCAGGAATTTCACCAGAAATACCGTTCAGCGGATGTACTTTTGGTAGACGATATACAGTTTATTGCAGGCAGACCTTCTACGCAGGAGGAATTCTTCCATACGTTCGATGCGCTTATCCGTTCGGGAAATCAGATAGTCCTTTCATCGGACAGACCTCCCAAGGAAATTGCAACGCTTGAAGAAAGACTCCGCACACGTTTTGAGTGGGGACTCATAGCTGATATACAGCCTCCCGACCTCGAAACAAGAATTGCCATCGTAAAGAGTAAGGCGGTAAGGCTTGGACTTGAGCTTCCCGACGATGTCGTGGAATTTATCGGTGAAAAGATAAAGAATAACGTGCGTCAGCTTGAAGGTGCCGTGATGAAGCTTAAAGCGTACGTTACGATTCATAATATTACGCTGAATCTTGCGAATGTAAAAGTGGCAATCCGCGATATACTCAACGATAACCGTCCGGACGATGTCATTGTTGACAGAATAATCGAAGAAACTGCAAGAACATACGGCGTAAATCCGGCAGATCTTCGTTCGAAGAAGCGCGATGCACAGACGGCACGTGTCAGAATGCTGGCGATGAATGTTGTCAGCGAGATGACGGAGCTTTCCACGAAGGCGATAGGACAGGAGTTCGGCGGACGTGACCATTCAACGGTTGTTCACGCACTTCAGGAGAGCAAAAAGCTTATTGAAAAAGACAGCGCCGTTCGTTCAACGGTGGAAAATATTATCAAAAACGTTCAGGAATCCGATTAATACATAAAGGAGACTCTCTCAATGGGACTTTTTCAGAAGATTAACAAAGGACTTAAAAAAACAAGAGAAAGTATGTCGGCGGCTATCGATACGATGCTTCACGGCAAGATCGAAATCGACGACACCTTCTTTGACGATCTTGAAGAAGTGTTGGTAATGGGCGATGTCGGAGTACAGACGGCGACGGAAATCGTTGAAAAACTCCGTGAGCGTGCACAGAAAGAGAATCTCCGTACTGCCGAAAAGGTTAAGGAGGCAATCAGAGCGATTGTTGCCGATATGCTGTCGGGCGGCGAAGAGATGAGTCTTCTCACCATGCCGTCGATAATTCTTGTAATCGGCGTCAACGGTGTCGGAAAGACGACGACCATCGGCAAGCTTGCTGCTTTTTATAAAGATCAGGGCAAAAAGGTTATACTTGCAGCGGCCGATACGTTCAGAGCGGCAGCAATCGAACAGCTTCAGGAATGGGCAGACAGAGCGGGAGTCGATATGATCAAGCACCGTGAGGGCGCAGATCCTGCTGCAGTTGTTTTTGACAGTATTTCGGCAGGTAAGGCAAGAGATGCCGATATAATTATTTGCGATACGGCAGGCAGACTTCATAACAAAAAGCATCTTATGGAGGAGCTTGCAAAGATATACAGAGTTATTGACAGAGAGCTTCCCTACTCCGACAGAGAAGTGTTGCTGGTGCTTGATGCAACGACGGGACAAAATGCCGTAAATCAGGCGAAGGAATTTTTGAACGTTGCGGAAATAACGGGAATCATTCTTACAAAGCTTGACGGTACGGCAAGAGGCGGTGTTGTCCTCAACATAAAGAACGACCTCAAGGTACCCGTTAAGTTTGTCGGCGTAGGCGAAAAGATAGACGATCTTCAACCGTTCAGCGCACAGGCTTTTGCACAGGGACTTTTCGATGTGGAAATGCCTTCACATGATGAAGATGAAAATGAAGAAGGACAGCAGGAAGAATGAAATTTTTGTTAGCTACCCATAATTTAAAGAAAAGAGCAGAGCTTCAGAGGATTCTCGGACCTATAGGAATTACTGTGATGACAGCGGAGGAGGCAGGAAAAACTCTCACCGATGTCGAGGAAACGGGAGTCACTTTCGAGGAAAACGCTGTCTTGAAGGCGGAAGGCGGATGCACCGAGAGCGGTATACCGTGTATAGCGGACGATTCGGGACTTGAGGTTGATGCGCTGGGCGGAGAACCGGGTGTATATTCCGCAAGATACGCGGGAGAACACGGAAACGACGAAAAGAACATCGTGAAGCTTCTCGAAAACCTCAAAGATGTACCGGAAGAGAAGAGAACGGCGAGATTCGTCTGTGTTGCATGCTGTATGTTTCCGAACGGCGAAAAGCTTATTGCAAGAGGAACCTGTGAAGGACATATTGCATTCTCGAAAACGGGCGACAAGGGCTTCGGATACGATCCCGTGTTCATTCCCGACGATACCGACGGACGGTCTATGGCGGCTCTTTCCGACGAGGAAAAGGATTCGATAAGCCACAGAAGAAGAGCGCTTGACAAGCTTGCCGAACAGCTCAGAAGCAGAAAAGAAGATCACAAGGAGTAACGAACATGACAGGAAAAGAACGTGCAAAGTTCCGTGCAGAGGCAAACAGCCTGGAACCGGTTTTCCAGATCGGAAAAGGCGGAATATCCGATGCACTGGTACAGCAGACGGAAGATGCACTTAAAGCGAGAGAGCTTATTAAGATAAAAGCACTGCTTGAATCCATACCCGAAACGCCGAGAGCACTGGCAGATGCACTGTCGGAAAGAACGGGGGCAGACGTTATTCAGGTCGTGGGCGGATGTATTGTTCTCTACCGTGAGAATCCCGATCTTCGTGAAGCGGAAAAGGAAAAGGCAAAACGCAAGAAGGAAGCTGAAAGAAAAAAACGGGAAAAAGACAGATCGGCGGCAAAAGCCAAAAGGAATTCGAAAAATTTTATTAAGAAAAAATAAAATTAACTACTTTATATTGACAAATTGAAGCCTCGTGATATAATATCAAAAGTATAGGAGGAGTATGCGAAAGTGCCTAAAGATTCACAGCAGACAGTAGCAACAAACCGAAAAGCCTTTCACGATTACTTCGTACTTGAAGAGATGGAGGCAGGCATCGTCCTTTGCGGTACCGAGGTAAAATCGGTAAGGAAGGGCAGTATTAATCTGAAGGATGCCTGGTGCCACATCAAAGACGGCGAAATATACGTCAACGGAATGCACATCAGCCCTTATGAACACGGAAATATTTTCAACAGAGATCCTTTGCGTGTACGTAAGCTTCTGATGCACAAGAGAGAAATTGACCGTCTTTACGGTGTCGTAAAACAGCAAGGTCTTGCACTGATTCCTCTTTCCGTATATTTCAGCAAGGGAAAAGCAAAGGTCAGGGTTGGTCTTTGCAAGGGCAAAAAGCTTTACGATAAACGTGAAGTTCAGGCCGAAAAGGATGCAAAACGCAATATCGACAGAGCTGTTAAAGAGAGATATTGATCTTTTAAGGGACGAAAAGCTCTATTGATATACATTGTTGTCGGATTCCTTCATGGGGATGAAAGGATTTCGACGGGGGTTTTGAACTGTGATAAGCGAGCAGCGGTGCGGAACCGCTTTAAAAGCCGCAAACTTTAAAATTAAACGACAACAATACAGTTGTAAAAGCTGCTTAATTTAAGCAGCCGTTCCCCCCGAAAGGACTGCGGTTCGGACGGGAGCGTCATTCAGCAGTGCACGTGAACGGAGGAGTGCCCCGTAATCCGTCATGAATAACGGGACTACCCGAAGGATAAGCCGGTTCGCAGGCGTGTCCCGAGGGGAATTCTAAACAGCGGACTACGCTCGTAGAAAGTTGCGGGAATGAGCTTTCGGACGCGGTTTCGATTACCGCCATCTCCACCAAAATATCCATCAACAGTATTAATAAAGAAAGGAAACACAAACATGAGCAAATCAACAAGAAACATTGTCATCACGGTTGCTGTCATTGTTGTTGTTGCGGTTGCGGCTCTCCCCTTCGTATTGAAGGCACTCAAGAAGCCCGAAACAACACCTGTTGATACAAGCATCAGTGAAACGGCAGAGGCTACTGATGAGTTCACTTATCCCGAAGAGATTACGGCGGACGAACTTATAACGGATATCCTCAGCACAATGGAGAACGTTGAGCAGGATGCGGAAGAACAGCAGACAACTCAGCAGACTCAGCAGACTCAGCAGGCACAGACAACGGTGCCTACAACGGTTAAGGGCACTGAAAACGGAACAACCGCCACGACAAAGCCCACAACCACAAAGAAAAACGAAAGCACAACCAAAAAGACGGAAACAACAACAAAGAAGAACGAAAGCACAACGGCATCATCCGGTGACAATATTGTTACTTCCGTAAGCGGAATGGATGCACTTGCAAGCGGTGCCGTAGTATCGTACCTTTGGAATCCCGAAGGAAACTTCTACTATGTTGAAGATAACCCGTGGCAGAGAAACTTCGGCTTCAACCTTATCTATGACTGGGGCGCAGCAATGGTATGTATGTATTACGATACATTCCGTGCACAGTTCAATTATGATAACACAGACTGGATGATCCAGGCTTGGAAGGGACAGTACGGATTCCTCTTCATCGGCGGTGAAATCGGTGTTTACACAAGAGATCCCGGCAAGACAGGCTCACACTATAACTGTGCAGACGACAACCATCTTATCAATATGGAAATGTCCATCTATTTCGATGCACACGACGGAAACGGCTACAAGCTTATGTTTACAAGAGCTTACTATCCGCACTGGTGGTCAACGGGATTCGTTGACGGTCACCTTGCAGACTACAAGTTCAACGACCGTTCCTGCCTCATCATGGTAGCACGTCTTACAATGTACGACGAGGTCATGAGAGATACATTTGCAGCATCACTTGAGGGATGCGGATTCAGAAAGGTTGAATCCAGAAGCGAAGTTTCCACCTCAAGCTCAGATACGTTTACAATTGTCGGTAACGACATTTATTTCTCTTGGAAGAATATCGACCAGGGTATTACTACCAGAGGATAAATGTATTTTGACAAATTGACAATTTGCACAAAAAAACAGTTACAAAACGGTTACTTTGTGTAAGAGTCCGAAATTTGTCAAAAAATTACCGTCAATTATAAAAAAACTCGCATAAAACCATTGACAAAGACCCCCGCTTGTGGTATTATCTCTACGTAGCAAAGGCGTACTTATGTACCCGAACGAAATACGACTGAAAGGAATGTTCGAAATGAAAAAGTTTTTAAGCATCCTCCTTGCAGCTATGCTCGTATGTTCGATGGGCACTCTTGCTTTCGCAGCTGAAGAAGCTTACGAAGCAGAGGAATCCACAACTGCAGTAGCAGCAGCAGAGGACACAACAGAAGCAACAACAGCAGCAGCTAAAGAAGATGGCGTTAAGGGCACAGGCGACCTCACAGCTCTCGAAGAGAAGATCGCTGAAAAAGGCCTTGACACAACAGATATGGCATCTCTCCTTAAGTCCGCTCTCAACAGCGTTAAGGAAGACATCTCCAACATCACAATCGAAGAGATCCTTTCTCTTCCCGCAGATGTTATGGATGACGTTGTTACATTCATCTTCTCCGCACTCAAGACTCTCGGTGTTGACGTAGACGCTTTCTATGAGAAGCTTTCCAGCAACAAGATCATCAACTGGTTCGTTAACACATTCTACAAGGGCAATGCTCTTACAACAACTCCCACAACAGAGATCCCCCAGACAGGTTCTACAGCATCTGTCGCTGTTTTCGCAACACTTTCACTTGCAGCAGCAGCAGCATTTGTAAGCTTTAAGAAGAAAGAAGCGTAAGTACATTTCGACTTTGCTATAATGAGACCGCCCTTTTGTGGGCGGTCTTTGTCATTGACAGGAGAATTCACGATGAGAAGAATTTTGAAATCTATAATCTGCACGTTGCTCGTTTTATCTGTGCTTGTAAGTGTTTGTACGGTGTCTTTTGCCGACACTCCCGAAACACTCAAGGTGATGGTTGCAACAGATACACATCTCGACAATGCAAGGGATTTTACTCCGCTTACGGAGGACCGGAATTATGACGAAAACAACCCTTTCTTTCATAAGACATCTCAAGGTCAGATGGATGCGGAATCGGAGCCGATTATAAGGTCGATGCTCAGCGAATTCATAGATTCCGACGAGGAGATTCTTCTTATTGCCGGCGATGTCACCGACGGCTATAAAAACAATCACGAGGTTATGGCGCAGCTTTTATCGGAAACGGAGGCTGTTTCGGGAAAAAGAATCTTCGTTGTTCCGGGCAACCATGATATTGATGACGACAATGAGAGAAAGTATACTTCTGCTCAGGAATTTGTAAATAATTACTATGATTTCGGCTACGGGGAAGCACTTTCGCGTCACGACGGCAGTGCTTCGTATACGGTTGATCTCGATGATGAGTATCGTCTGCTGGCAATTGACTCTTGCGATTACGGCGAGGACGAAGGCGAGATCAAGGGGGAAAAGCTGGAATGGATAAAGTCACAGCTTAAAACGGCACAGCTTGACGGCAAAAAGATGGTTGCCATGATGCACCACAGCTTACTTACTCATTTTTACGTTCAGTTTATCTTTGATAACTATATGGAGCTTGCTGAGCTTTTCGCGGACAGCGGTGTCAAATATGTTTTTACGGGACATTTTCACGGAAACGACATCGCAATGGCGGAAACGGATAACGGCAATCGCATTTATGATATAATGACGGGTTCACTTATAACGGCGCCCTGCTCATACAGAAAAGTCGAATTTTCCGATATGGGAACAAAGATTTCTACGGAGTATGTAACGAAAATTGACGCTCAATACCTTCCGCGAGGTTTTACAGAACTTCAAAAAAGTATGATGGAGAGCGATTTTCAGTCATACGCATACGGATTTTTTGAAGAAGGAATGAAGTGGTGGCTCAGAAAGACTCTCGGAAGAGGCGATAATATTGCCGGATTTCTCGGCATTGAAGAGGACACAAAAGCGTTTGAGGTCATTGACGGAATAATGACGATAGTCGGTGATGCACTTGAAATGCCGATTTACAACACGGAGGAAACACCGGGTGAAGCGGATTCCATCGAAGAAATTGCAAAAATGTACGGCAGAAAGCTTCCGAAGAGTGAATATAAGTATCCGTACCAGATTGTCGCATCCGTGATGAATGAATTTTTCTCGGGCGATGAAGATATTAATGAGGATTCCGTGGAAATCGAGCTGTTGTTCTCGGTTGTGCCGAGTGGACTTACCTATGCGATCGGTACGGTTTTAGAAGAATACGGAATGACGGACGGCATGAAAACGTTCCTTTCGAAGCTTGGAATCAGTGTGTTTGATCCCGTTAAGCTTCTGAATAAAAACTTATGGTATCTTGTTCAGAAGCCGATAGATACATTCCTCGGATCGGCACTTATGCCGATTATTGTAGGTCTGTCCGACGACATATATGCACCGGGCGATGTGAACGTGACTCTTGAAGCATCGGAAACGGTTAATGTCGAAAATACCGTACCGCTTACAATGTTTGAAAAAATTCTCGGATACTTCAGAATTTTCTTCAGAGCGGTTATAAAATTTACGTTTCCTTGGATTTTGAAGTAAAAAGGTATTGACACGAAGCTTGTAAAGTAGTATAATCTATAAGCCGCGTATTGAAGGTGGCTGTTAACTTATGCCCAAAGAGATCTTTGATCTCACCTTCGAATAGCGAGTCTGTATAAAGGAATGGTAAAATCATGTACGCAATCATCGAAACCGGCGGAAAGCAGTATAAGGTCGAGGCCGGAGATACGCTTTTCATCGAAAAGCTCAATGTTGAAGCAGACGAAGCAATTACTTTTGACAAAGTAGTAGCAGTTTGCACAGATGCAGGTCTTTCAGCAGGTGCACCCTATGTAGCAGGTGCAACAGTTTCTGCAAAGGTCCTCAAGAACGGTAAGGCGAAGAAGGTTACCGTTATGACCTACAAGGCAAAGAAGAACGAGAAGCGCAAGATGGGCCACAGACAGCCCTATACAAAGGTTGAAATCACAGCCATCAACGCATAAATGATAACCGTACGTTTTTTTAACGACGGAGAACTTTTAGCAGGTTTTTCAGTCAGCGGACATGCAGGACTTGCAAAGTCGGGCAAAGATATTCTTTGTGCAGCGGTTTCCTCGGCGTCATACATGGCGGCAAATACAATTACGGAGATTTGCAGGACGGAATGTGAAACGGAAGTTTCCGACGGCTTCATGGAAATCAGACCGAAGGTGCACGACAGCGAGGGAGTTCAGACGGTTTTGAACGGTTTGTCACTTCATCTGCGAGAATTGTCCGCACAGTATCCAAAACAAATGAAAGTTATCTATGGAGGTAAATGAAATGCTTAGAATCAACATTCAGCTTTTTGCTCATAAAAAGGGAATGGGTTCGACCAAGAACGGTCGTGACTCCGAATCCAAAAGACTCGGCGCAAAGAGAGCCGACGGTCAGTTTGTACTTGCAGGTAACATCCTTGTAAGACAGCGTGGAACACACATTCATCCCGGCAACAACGTAGGCAAGGGCAAGGACGATACACTCTTTGCACTTATCGACGGTAAGGTAAAGTTCGAGAGAATGGGCAAAGACCGCAAAAAGGTCAGCGTTTACGCAGAACAGTAATTATAGGGACTGTCTTCGATGGAAGGCAGTCTTTTTTTGTCGCTCAAATCGTACTAAATATTGTGTCGAAAATGCTTGACATCACAGGGTTTTTGGCATATGATGTATTTAATAAATAAAAGGAGGAATTAGATGAAACTCATCTACAATGTCAATGACAAGCCGAAATTCGGTCAGCTGATCGTTTTCGCATTCCAACAGCTTCTTGCAATTATGGCGGCAACATTGGTTGTCCCCGTTATTGTAAACGGCTCAGGTGTTCAGAATCTTAACATGGACCCCGCGGCGGCACTTCTCGGTGCAGGCGCAGGTACGATTGTTTACATTCTTTTCACAAAGGGAAAGAGTCCCGTATTTCTCGGAAGCTCCTTTGCATTCCTTTCTGCCATGTTTTCGGCAACGGCATTCGGTTATTTCGGAATTATAATCGGTGCAATTCTTGCAGGTCTTGTGTATGTTGTTATTGCAATAATCATAAAGCTTGTCGGTGCCAAGTGGGTATCGAAGCTCATGCCTCCCGTTGTTATCGGTCCCACGGTTGCACTTATCGGTTTAAGCCTTGCAGGTAATGCGGTTTCGGACCTTACAAAGGCTTCGGCAACAGGAGAAGCGTATAACCTTATCGCAATCGTTTGCGGTCTTATTACACTCGGTGTTACGATTCTTTGCTCCACGTACGGTAAGAAGATGGCGAAGCTTATTCCGTTCATTATCGGTATTCTTTGCGGATATGCGGCAGCACTCGTCTTCACTCTTATCGGGAATGCAACCGGTATTGAATACCTCAGAATTATCGATTACAGTGCACTTGTAAACAATTTCAAAGATATCTCTCTTGCAAGTTTTGTAAGAGTTCCCGATTTTGCATTCCTTCACGCTGCAAAAGAGGCGGGAAGCTTCGACTGGTCGTCGCTCGGCAACCTTGCCCTGCTTTATATGCCCGTTGCTTTCGTTGTTTTTGCGGAGCATATCGCAGACCACAAGAATCTCAGCTCCATCATCGGAAAGGATCTCGTCGAAGATGAACCCGGTCTTTCCCGTACACTTCTCGGTGACGGCGTAGGCTCCATGGTGGGTGCTTTCTTCGGATCCTGTCCCAACACGACGTACGGTGAGTCTGTCGGCTGTGTCGCAATCACCAAGAATGCTTCCATTTATACTATTATTACAGCGGCTATCGGTGCAATCGTTCTCGCGTTCTTCTCACCGTTTGTAGCATTCGTAAATACAATTCCTTCTTGCGTAATGGGCGGTGTATGTGTAGCTCTTTACGGATTTATCGCGGTCAGCGGTCTTCGTATGTTCAAGAACATCGACCTTGACGAAAACAGGAATCTCTTTGTAGTCAGTGTTATCCTTATAACGGGTATCGGCGGACTTGCATTGAATTTCGGTAAAATTACAATTACGAGCATTGCAACAGCGCTTATTCTTGGTATACTTACAAATGTGATGCTCTCAAAGAAAAAAGCATAATCACTTAATCTGAAAGACCGTGTTTCTCCGAATCGGGGAAACACGTCTTTTGCTGTTATTTATTTTGATTTGTTCATAAGTGCGGTTAATTCGTATCTGCTGTGAATACCCAGTTTTTTGTAAATGTTTTTGGTGTGGTCGTTCACGGTGTGAACAGAAATAAAAAGTGTTTTTGCGATATCGCCGTTACTGTAACCTCCGGCAATAAGATCGGCGACCTCGAGTTCTCTTTTTGAAAGAATGTCGAAAACGCCGGCTTCTTTTTTGCCGATGTCGGATGAAGGAGATTCTTCGCCGTTTTCGGAAAGAGTTTTTTCAGATTCGTTGTACTTCGTGATATCTCTTCGCAGGGTATAAAGAAAAAACGGTTCAATCTGGAGATAGACGATTACGAGAGCAACCATTACAACGGCATAGACGAGATAAAGCGTTGACGGCGAATTGCGGAATGCCTCAACCATACTGCTTTGAACAAGGACGGCGATAAGAGACAATCCGATTGTTACGGGTGAAAGAAAACGGGACGGATATGATTTCATAAGGATAACGCCGTAGAGAGGCAACATCTGACACGGTACCATGCCGAATCCTATAAAACCGCAGGCTATGTAGGAAAGAAAAGAAACTTCGGTTGACGCAAACATCAGAAGAAAACCCACACACCCTATGCCGATGCAGATTGAAATCAGACGTAACGGATGAACAGAGAATTTTTTGTAAAGAAAATACATTAGAAGACTGGTTGCGGCATCAACGGTATATGTAATAAATACACCGTGTCTGATTTCTCCCGAGATCGAAGGTCCCGAAACAGCCATAAGAGCACTTATAAGAACGAGAAAAAAAGTACCGATGAGAAGTTTTTTCGGCTTAGTTACGATGTCATTTTTTGTTACATATCTCGGACAGAAATTTTTATGTGCAGGCATTTTAAAAAAGAACAAAATCAAAAGCGAAAGAGCTATTACGGTGATTATTCTGAAAACCGGAAAAGTAATGGGTAAAAAATCGTTTTGAACAGCGGCAATCAGAATTAAAGCAATGCCGTAAGCTGCCGTCATGTGAGAAATTGCGTTATCCTCTGAAAAGAAGTTGACTATGAGGAATGTTTCAAAACCGATCATAAAGCAACAGCAGAAAGTCTGGATGTAGATTAACAATTTCAGCATTTCATTGTGAAGAGGAAGAAACAGACCTATTGCAGTAGCCATGGAAACAATAGCGGTTATTCGTTGTGCCCATATGACAAGGCGTGGAAACAGCGACATGAAAACTATTGATAAAATATACCCTGTTGCAATCAGCATGGTTATGTTATCCATTGATATCGGCAGAGGTGTTCTTCCGTTGATGTTCAGCGACGGTCCCATAAAATAGATAAAACCCATTTGCCAGAAGCAGAACATAGAGAAGCACAAGAGCATCCAGAACGGATATTTTTTAATTTTCTTTTGATTTTCCAAAATTATTGAATTGCTCATAATTCCCCCCGATTTCGTGTGAAAACTGTAGTTTTGGGTAGTAATACTGCAAAACCCCTTAGTTTAGGGATAGAAAAACTACCATGTTTTCCATATAATAAACGTGTTATTATTGCTGAAATAAATTATAACAAATAAAAGTTTTGATTTCAACGATTTTAGTGTATGATGAAACAATCTACCAAATGGGGTAGGAATACTACCAACTCACTAACGGGAGGTGCGGGATGAATAAAGAAGACAAGGATCTCGGCTTTTTTGATTATTGCAATCTTGCAAAGCGTGAATATGATAAGTTGCTGATAATTCATCCGGAACTTTCTGCTCTCTCACCGAGAGAAATGGAGATTTTCGAAAAACTTCTGTCAGATAAGACTTTATCCGAAATAGCTACCGAAATGTACATCACGTATTCTTCAGTTCACTTTCATTGCAAAAATATTTACAGAAAGCTCAGTATATCGAATCGCAAACAGTTGTTGATTAAATATAAAGATTTATGGTAAGGAGGATATGTTGAAATGGGATTCTTGGAAAGAGCGATCAAGCGCGGAATAAGTGAGGGGATAGGCAAAGCGGTCGGTAATGCAATTACAAAGGCGGTTGAACCCACTGCAACCGGGTTGGCAAACAAGGCGGCAGAGAAGCTTGACAGTGTGACACAAAATGCAGGTCAGTCAGTTCGTCCGTCGTCAGGACTTGAGGGTGCATTTACTAATTTTGAGCGTGCGGCGAAAGACTATGCGACAAAAATGAGTGAAAACATAAAGGTATGTCCCGTATGCGATCAGGCGACAGGTGCGGAAAAGACGTTTTGCCCAAACTGCGGAAGCAAATTGCCCGAAACAACCGTCGCCGAAGGAACTGTTTGTCCGAATTGCAACAAGCAGAATTCCGTCGGTACAAGGTTTTGCGAAGACTGCGGTACAAAGCTTCCTGCTGCTGTTCAGGAGGAGAATGCGGCAAAAGCAAAAGATGAAACGGTTATGTCGGAATGGGATGAAAAACTGTCTTCTTATCCTAAATGGAATTGTGGCGGATGCCATTACAATATCGAAGTGTATGATGTAAACAGCTTCAGTTTTTCTGCTGATTTTTGCGGAAACGATTACGGTGCAAGACAGGCCGTTGAGCAGTACAGAAGATTTCTTGTGCAGAACGGATTTCATCAGGCGGGACAGTATCCGACGGTAGAGCATCTTTATAAAAAGATTGACGGAGTAGTTTATCATGTCGATACGGAGCACTGTTTTGACGGAGATCCCGACTGTCCGACGATCGGTTTCGACAAAAGAGAACCTCTCGGCGGATATGACTATGTAAAGCCGGAACCGAAGAAACCGACAAGCCTCAAAGGGCTGTTCGGATTTTAAATACAGAATCGGAAAGGAGAAAATCATGAAAAAACTTTTAGCATTTTTACTTGTGTCGGCAATGCTGTTTTTGTTTTCTTCGTGCGGTGACGGGGATAGCGGCAATTCAGGCGAAGAAGTAAACGGTGAAACAGGTATTGCAGAGAAAATCATTGAAAAAGAGATTGAAAAAGCCGAAGAGCATGAATCGTTCAGTCAGGGGGCAGTTGAGTATTATCTCAAAAAGACGGCCGGCATCAGATTCGACGACATAACACCCGATTGGAGTTGGAAGCTTAAAAGCGATTATTCGGCATATGCCGATGATCCTCAAACGGGCTACGGTCATGCGGTTATAACGTTCACCAAAACAGACGGCGAGGTTACGGAGGATGAATTCAACTCGTGGTATAAAAAGGTGTTCGATGCAACCGCTAAGGCATCTCAGGACGGTCATAACATCAGAGGCTACGAATTTGCGGGCGACGGCGAGGACGCACTCGGCGAGGTCACTCTCGAGAAAGCGGTCGGCGGTTGGCTTATGAAGGGCTGGGCATTCAGAGTTGACGGCAAAATCTATGTTGTCTATGTAAGCGACGAATACGACAACGATAAGGACAGCGAACTCGGCAAACTTTTCTATTATGACGGCGCAAAGGTGGATATCGGTGTCGGATTGCAAAAGAGTTTTGACGATTCCATGAATGAAGCGGAAAGCTACATTGCGGAAAACGAAGACGAAATAGAAAATGCAATAAAAGATTATCTGAATTAATTTAAGGAGGAAAATAAAATGTTAACTTGTAAACAGTGTGGTACTCAGGTAGAAGACGGTGTAAAATATTGTACAAACTGCGGAGCACCGATTGAAGCTCCGACAGAACAGAAGACGGCACCCGATTTTTCCGAAAAGCTTTCAGAGCTTAACAATACGGCAGACAGTACTTCGGAATACGCACCCGAAGACATCGAAAAGAACAAAGTGATGGCAGTTCTTGCCTACATAATTTTCCTCATTCCTCTTCTTGCTGCGAAGGATTCAAAATTTGCACGTTTTCATACCAATCAGGGACTTGTGCTTTTTATCGGAGCTGTAATTGCTTCGGTTGTAGCGGCAATACCTGTTATCGGCTGGATCGTTGCACCGATTTTATCTCTTGCGATTACGGTTTTGGCTATTCTGGGAATCGTCAATGTACTGAACGGCAGAGCAAAGGAATTGCCCGTTATCGGAAAATTTAAAATTCTCAAATAAAAATTATAAAGAATCCGCTGTTTCAAACGAAGCAGCGGATTTCTTATTTGTCAATAGAGATATCGTAGCCAACCGAAGCCCTTGAGTTTTTGCAGTTTTGTGATTATTATTGCAAAGCCGAGGAACACGAATACCGACAAAAAGAATGCGAACGGATAAGATTCGGAGAAGGCGTCGATGCCCGTGATATTTGCGAGGAAGCGAAGTCCTTCTGACATCAGCAAAAGGTGGGAGAAGTACATAAGAGAGCTGTAAGCGCGTAATTTTGCATAAATCGGTTTAGGTGTAAGGTTCGAATTGATGCACATCGAAAAAATGAAATAGGCACAAATAATACAGACAAACCTCGACAAAGGATAGGCAACGTCTTTGACGGGAGTAATTGCTATGCTGAGGACTATCGAAACGGCGATGAGTGAAGCAGAAAGAGCGACGCAAGTGCGAAGTGTCGGTCTGTGGTGCTTACCCATGGCGAAATATGCTCCGAGAGAAGTGCAGAGAAATCCGACCTGAAGCGTATTCTTGAATACGGTTGGTACGGAATTATAAAACGATGCGACCGAGATGGATTTATCGAAAATATTGAGCGAATACAGCGCGTTGGAAACGGCGAACAATAATAATCCGATAATAAGAACGGTTTTCGGAGAAAATTTTTTCAAAAGAAGAAACACGAGAAGAGAGGAAAGCAAAAGAGTGTTCAGATACCAGAAATGAATAAATGACTGTGACAGAAAGAAATCCCGAGTCCAGCCGATACACTGACCTGCAAGAAGTTTCAATGTGATTTCATGATAATGCCCCGTAAAAGATTTGACGAAGTTGCAGGGAAGATAAATCGCACTCCACAGAAAATAGAGAATGAAAATTCTTTTGAAAAAATTAAAGAAATGTCGATTATTTTTACGGCGGTCGTCCGTAAACTTTCTGAAAACAAAGAATGCCGAGCAGATAAAGAAAAACGGGACTGCACAACCGCCCAAAGCGGTATGTGCGACGGTATTGACATAGGGTACATCGTAAGAAACAAACGGCTTATGAATGTTGATTACAAGTATCGCCATTATAAATTTCATGAGGTCGATTGCGGGATACTGTTTTTTGGTGAGAATATTGATGTTTTCCATTAAAAGAAGTTCCTTTCAATGATGACGGGAATCAGTGTAAAAGCCGCCTGAAATCACTCTCAGGCGGCACCATGATTATTTAAAGAGGTTAAGAAATCTTGCAAACGCCGTGGTGAACATGGCAGAGATTGCTTCGAAGAATGTATCCGCGTTAGCGATTCTTGCATCGAATCTCATTCCGACATCCTCGGTTGAGGGAGTGAAACGGATGTGGTCGAGAGAAATATCGGAGGAAGAATCCTTGTCTGCGGTAAAGCAGATTTTGATATTACGTACACTCTTGAGAACATTGTTTGGAGAAGAAATGCCGCACTCATTTCCGTGGAAGTAAAGTCTGTTGAGATCGAGTGTTACAAGATGCCATTCGCCGTCACAGGGAATTGTGAGAGAATGATCGAGTGAGTCGCTTGCAGCGGCACTGTACCAGGTAACGCCGTTTACATAGAACTTGACTTTGTCGAGAGTAACGGGCTTTTCGCCGTTGTTACGGATGTGGAAGCTCATCGTGCCGTAATTACTGTAATTCTTGTCGTAATCGAAGAAGATATCGGTGATGTCTTCCGTCTTGTAAGTGAAAACGGGATTAACAAGAAAGCTTCGTTTACTGCTCGTGATATTAAGACCGTTCTGACCGCTGAAAGCATCTTTGTTCTGGAAGGTTATCTCGGCATTTTTACTGTTCCAGGCATCGTAAACCTTTGAGAAAAGGTCATTTTTCTGAGTGTGCCAGAGTGTACTGCTTTCACAGTCTGCCCAGATTTTATCAACCCAGTGCTGAGAGAGAACGTCATAATCCGTAATGAAGTTGGTTACGGGGAAAGCGAGTTCATCGTCAACGGAAGCGTAGAGATTTGCGCGGAAGTTCGGTACGCAGTATGCGTAGGATGCGGAAACGGGTTCTGTAACTGCATCGTTCCAAATTTTAACGGTATCGCGGTTGACGATTTCAGCGTCTGCATCCACAAAGACACCGTCCTTACCGCAAACGGCAAATCCGTGAAGAATATCTCCGCCCGCCATGAGTCCGTCGCCTACGTTTCTGAAGCTTACATATACGGCGCCGTCACGGATTTCATGTTTTGCAACCGTTGCTACGGTGTATGTATCGCTTGTGCCGTAGATAAAGCCCATAGCCGAATCGGCCATACGTTCACCGATTTCTTTTTTGTGAGAGGGATGAATAACGCCTACACCGTCAAAGAAATGCGGGGAAAGGTCGTAGATTGAAACAAGACCTCTTGATGCGGGCTGTTCCTGCTGCATTGCGGAGAAATAAGCGTTTCTGTCGGGAAGTACAAAACCGCCGATTTTGTCATAGTAGTAAGCGGCAAGCTGAGTATAGATGACGGGGAAAAATTCACCGTCAAAGTCGAACAGATCCGCATATGATTTCTGCATGAGATCCATGGCTCTGCCGTAGGTTTCAGCCTTTCTGCCGACATCTGATTCACCCTGATACCAGATCATGCCCGAAGGTCTGAAATAGCGGAGAGGATGGATTTTCTGGTTGTAGTTAGCTGTCATGTCACCGAAAATATTCTGTTCCGTTTCTTTCCAGTCGGAAACAGAAATGTAGCGGTCATCATCGATGAGATCCTGCTTTACGTTAGCATCCGAATCAATCGCTTCTCTTGAAAGCCATGACCAGATGGAGCTTCCGCCAAGGTTGGAATTGAGTATGCCGATGGGCATATCAAGCTCCTTCATAAGCTTATCGGCGAAGAAATAACCGACTGCACTCATGCCGTAAACGGAAGGATTTTCACCGTCGATCCAGTATGCTTCGGGAATATCGTTCTGAACATCGACGGGAAGATGGTCCGTTTTGCCGTTGTACTTGGGATAAGAGGGGACAATAAGTACTCGAAGCCAGGAACTGAGCTTTTCCTGCTTTTGGTACATTTCACTTCCGACGTATGACTGGGAAAGCGGATATTGCATATTACTCTGACCGCCGGCAAGCCACAGTTCGCCGAAAACAACGTCTGAAAGAGTCGAGAATACGTTATCGTTGCAAGCAACTTTTACGGTGTATTCATCGTAGCTGCCTTCGGGAGCGGTAAAGTAAACGGAGAATGTGTTGTCGTTTTTTGCAGTAGCGGAACCGCTTGTAACGATTTCGTCGTTGCTGTCGTAAAGGGTAGCGGTGACAGTGCTTCCCGAAGGTGCAACACCTGCAAAAACTGCATCAACGTTCTGCTCGAAAAGCATGCCGTTTCCGTAAACGGTATAAAGATAAGCTGTGTTTGATTCTGTGGCAAAGGCTGTTACCGAAACGGAAAGTAACATTGTAATCGTGAGGAGAAAAGCGATAATTTTTTTCATCAGAATTCACTAACCTTTCGAAAATCAGTTTTCTTCTTCGAGAGTTACGAGGTTGTCGTTTGCCTTTGCGGCAATAGCACGACGCTTGTGAAGCTCTTCATACATACGGTCCTTCTTTTCGCCGCTGAGATCGTAGAAGAACTTGGGAATGATACCGATAAGTGAAAGTACGGCGGGTATGACGGTAAACATGGCGAAGATGCCGTATTCAACCTTATCCGACTGACCGCCGGGAAGTGCATCCTGATTGTAGCCGAGTTTATGCATAACGAGAGAGTTGAGAGAGCTTCCGACGGTGCCCGCGAGCTTTCTTGTAAGGCTCTGGAGAACACTGGTCATAGCCTCTGCTCTGTAACCGTTCTGCCACTCGAAGTAGTCCATTGATTCGTTGTACATTTCGGAGGGGATAACCTTCATAAGTCCGTATGTCGTCATCCAGATAGTTTCCTGGATCATCAGAAGAGGAATCATGACTTTGAGTTTCTTGTATCCCTTGTTGACTGAACCGGCGAGGAAAACACCGATCATCAGAAGGTTGTTGACGTGAGATGAGGTGAGCCACAAAACCTTTGTGGAGAAGCGTCGGCGAAGCTTCGGAACATAAGAATAGCTGACAGGTGAAACAAAAGCACCGGGCAGACCTACGATGTTTGTAAGCGAAGAAACGCGCAGAACGTTGAGGTAATAGTACTTGTCGTTTACCTTGATGGATGAGAATGATCCGAGGAATTCCGACAAGGTGATGAGCAAAACGGGTTTGCATCGGAGAATCATCTTGATCGAATGAGAAAGCTTCGGTGCATTTATTGACTGAGAAACACGTTCTTTTGCAATAAGTGAGAAGCCGAGTGCCATAATACCGCAGGCAACAACGGTAAACGTACCGAAAGAGATAAACAGCGACTGATACTTGACCTTGACGATATTTCTTATGGAAAGGTCGATGAGAAGATCGAGAAGCTGAGAGGGCGTTTTTTCAAGGAAGCCCGACAGCAGGTTTGCCATGGTGATAAGTCGCGTTCGGTCTATGACATCGGGGGTGATGGTTGAAAGCATACCCGTTTTTGCGATATCGCGGACGGATTCAAAAAGGTTTTTGATGAGCAAAAGAACAAGATAGAACATAAACTTTGAAAAATCGCCCATGTTCATTGCAGAGAAAAGCATCGGCATGAGCCAGAAAAGCATGGAAAGGATTGTTCCGGGACCTGCATAGAGTACGAGGTAGGGCTTGAATTTACCCCAGCGCGTACGTGTTTTGTCAATCATGGCACCGAGGAACATATCGTTGATGATGTCCCATGCGCCTTTGATCGCTTTAACGGCAGAGATGTAGCCCATGTTGATTTTTACAACGTCCGAAACGAAAACTTCTTCGGATGAAGCAATGTTGAAGCTTGCGGAAATATCATAAAGAATATACCACAAGGTTTCCTTTGAACCAACATAGCGTCTTTGGGTTTTGACCGCGGTATTCTGCTGAACGTTTTCTTCAACAGCGGGTTGGTTTGACATTTTTTCTCCTCCTTAAATTTTTATTTTGCGAATGGTAGTTCTTGCCAGACACATATTATCTTCTTTTCCTCCGCTGCAGTATGAGATAAGCATCTCATCTGAGCCGGTGAAAAAAATTGCGGGATAACAAAAGCCTCTCTGAGGATCGGTTTCAATGGCAACAGGTTCGCCGAAATCGACACCGTTATCACTCTCGGCGAGATAAAGCGGAGTTCTTCCCGCATTAACCCATTGCTGTTCGCTGTCGACGATTCTTCCGTTATATTTCGGGATGGGATTCCAGATGGCATAGAATTTACCGCTGAACGGATTTTTTGCTATTTTCATCGGTGAATCGGGGGAAGTGAATCTTGACGGCGACGGAGAAGACCAGTTTCTGCCGCCGTCCGCGGAATAACTTTCGTACTGATACATTCTGTTTGTACGGAAGTATGCGTAAAGCGTACCGCCCGGAAGCTCAATGACACCCGGCTCCTGAAGTCCCGTTTCGGATGAAACGCCGATAGTCAAGGGACTGCAAATTTCTTTAAAGGTGTGTCCGTCGTCATCGGATTCAAAGAAACAGCACATACCGTAATAATCGCTTCTCATAAATCCCGAGGGGCTCATTCCGTAACGGTGAAATGCCGCGGGAACGATAAGTCTGCCGTCGTCGGTTTTCAGAACACGGCAGTTATTTACAACGTAATAACCGACGAATTTATCGGGAAGACACTGAACGGGTTCAGAAAAGCTTTTTCCCTCATCGCTTGATCTGCGAAGAACGAATACCGATGAGCCCACCTTGTCATTCTTTATGAGATAGAAAAGACCGAGATCACCGTTTCCGAGTCTTAAAAGAGAAACACTCATGATGTTGCTTACACCGTGTTCGGAGGCTCTTGCAAGGATAAAGGGCTCGCCGAAGGATTCGCCGCCGTCTTCGGAAATAACGCCTGCAATATCACACGGAGCGTTATCGTGAGCATTGTCGGAATAACGGCTGTATGCAAAAAGTATTCTGCCGTCGCGAAGAAGAACAAAGTCACCTTCGCTGTTACGCGGATTTCCTTCAGTGGGACGTATGTCCCATACGACTTTTGACTTCTTTAATTCCATGTTGACCTCCTTAATCGTTATCGTCAAGCTTGAGGACTGCCATGAATGCTTCCTGGGGTACTTCGACAGTACCGAACTGGCGCATTCTCTTTTTGCCTTCCTTCTGCTTTTCGAGAAGCTTTTTCTTTCGCGTGATGTCACCACCGTAACACTTTGCGAGAACGTCCTTGCGCATTGCCTTGACGGTTTCTCGGGCTATTACCTTTCCGCCGATTGCTATCTGAATCGGTATTTCAAACATCTGACGGGGAATGTTGTCCTTGAGTCGTTCGGCGATTCGTCGTGCTCTCGGATATGCCTTGTCGGTGTGAATGATCCATGAAAGAGCATCGATTATGTCGCCGTTAAGAAGCACATCGAGCTTGACGAGGTTGGATTTTCTGTAATCGCTGATTTCGTAGTCGAAAGAAGCGTAGCCTCTTGTACGTGATTTAAGAGAGTCGAAGAAATCGTAAATGATTTCGTTGAGAGGAAGCTCATAGTGAATATCAACTCTGTCGGAGGAGATATATGTCATTCCCTTGAAGATACCGCGTCTGTCCTGACACAGATCCATAATCGCGCCGACGTAATCGGGCGGAGAATAAATGTGAGCGTTGGTGAAGGGCTCTTCGCAGTAGTCGATAAGAGCGGGATCGGGATAGTGTGTGGGGTTGTCGATTTCGATAACGCTTTTATCGGTGAGATGTATTTTGTAGATAACACTGGGAACAGTTGTTACGAGGTTAAGATCGTATTCACGTTCAAGACGCTCCTGAATGATTTCAAGGTGAAGAAGTCCGAGAAATCCGCAACGGAAGCCGAATCCGAGCGCACCCGAGGTTTCGGGCTCATAGGAGAGAGCTGCATCGTTGAGCTGAAGCTTTTCGAGAGCATCACGAAGATTTTCGTAATCTGCACCGTCGGCGGGATAAACACCGCAGAAAACCATCGGATTTACTTTTCGGTATCCGGGAAGAGGCTCATCGGCAGGATTCTGAGCGTTGGTTACGGTGTCACCGACGCGTGCATCACTGACGGTTTTGATCGAAGCGGTTATGTAGCCGACCTCTCCCGAAGACAGCTCTTTTGTCGGCTCCATGGAAGTTGCGCGCATATATCCGACTTCAACGACGTTGAACTGAGCACCCGTTGCCATCATTCGCATGGTGTCGCCGGGCTTTATTTTTCCGTCAACGATGCGGACATAAACGATGACACCCTTGTAGCTGTCGTAAACGCTGTCGAAAATAAGCGCGCGGAGAGGCTTCGTGTCGTCACATTCGGGTGACGGGATATCGGAAACAATCTTTTCGAGAACCTGTTCGATATTCTGACCTGTTTTGGCGGATACTCTCGGAGCGGATTCACAGTCAAGACCGATGACCTCTTCGACCTCGGCGGCTACCCGGTCGGGATCGGCGGCGGGCAGATCTATTTTGTTTATGACGGGGACAAGCTCAAGGTCGTGGTCGAGAGCAAGGTACGTGTTGGCGAGAGTCTGAGCCTCGATGCCCTGAGAAGCGTCGATGATGAGTACGGCGCCTTCGCAAGCGGCAAGAGAGCGGGATACCTCGTAGTTGAAATCGACGTGACCGGGAGTGTCGATGAGGTTAAGCGCGTAAGTCTGACCGTCCTTTGCAGTGTAGTCGAGTTTTACGGCGTGAGCCTTTATCGTAATACCTCTCTCACGTTCGAGATCCATGTTGTCGAGAAGCTGAGCAGTCATATCACGCTTCGCCACGGATTCCGTCATTTCGAGAAGACGGTCTGCCAGAGTGGATTTGCCGTGGTCGATGTGAGCTATTATGCTGAAATTACGTATATTTTCTTTCGGAATTTGCAAGTTACCACCTCATAGGATTATTGAATGGGAGTAAGTGTCATACCGCTGACATCGGACTGTAAGAACTGGGGATAGGAAGGGTTGTCGAAGACGGTGGGTTGACCGTCAAACGTAAGAAGCCACGAAAGCAGATCGTGCTGTTTTGAACCGTTGATAAAACCGACGTGACCGATTCCCTTCAAAAACCACGTGTAGTCGGGGAAATCGCAGGTGGAGGCATCGATTATGCCGTCGGCGGACAAATGGGAATGACCGTCGCAATCCTTTGCCTGCTTATAGCCGTTTCCGAGAGTTTCGCCGAAATCGGCAACGGTTGCACCTCCGCTTGTGCATACTGTTTCGATGAGGTTGTCGCCGTGAACGCCTGCATCGGAGGTGATGGGGATAACACCTTTATCGTAGTGCGACATGAAAGCGAGCTTGGTACCGTTTGCTTCGGCGGCTTTCAGAATGTCTGCACTCTTATTTCGGATTGAATAGTGGAAATAGTCGGTTTTTGCGATAAATGCTTCGGAAGCATCGGAAAGAAGAAGCTGTTTTGCCGTTTCATAGGAGTCATCTCTGACGAAAGCCCACATTCCCGGCATCGTGGCGAAGGTGCGGGAGAGAACCTTGTTGACGGCCTGATCGTTGAGTGCTTTTCCGAGTCTGTTCAGAAGTCGGAAGGGAATGGCGAGAAGCTTCGTGTTCGCGAGGAAATCGAAGAGCTTTCCGAGAAAAGCGTCGGAACGTTCATTTCCTGTTTTGAAGGTTTTCAGCCATGAAAACAGATCGTGCTGATCGAGAATAAAGTCGCCGGCAAAAAGATTTCCGACAAAGAGGAGTCCGTTGTGAGCGGAAGAAAGGAAAAGTGCCGTATCGACGAGATCACTGCCGTATTCGTTGAAATATGTAAGTGTCTGAAGACCGCCCATGCTGCAAGCGGCAAGCTTTACTTTGTCGTGCCCCGTTTCGAGAAGTACGTTTTCTATGAATTTATACATATCGTCGGCATTTTTAACGGGATCGGTACGCCAGTCGTAATTATAGCAGTAAACGTGATCGGCGCCGACAAGACCGACGGCTGTTTTTATGACGGAAAACTCGGAAACCTCGGGGTTTTCGTAAAGCTCGGGATGATGAGCCATTGACTTGTCGTAGGATACGTGGGTTACGTTGTATGCGGGATTACCGTTTCTGTCACAGCCGAACTCACCGAGGATGTCGAGTGCAATTTCGGTGACCTTGTCGGAAAGAACGGTGATATCTTTGAGGAATATCGAAAGAAAGATGCTTCCGACGGCTTCGAAAACTATTTTTCCGACATTGACCGTGGGAGGGAAATAGATTCGTTCGTTTTCGGTGCCTGCATCCATGTAGAAAGGTAATGCTCCGACGCCGCATACCATGATTACGGGGAGATTTTCGCAATCGCAGGAGGATTTGTTTTCCAGCGCGAATGACGGGATACAGCAGGTGAAAATAATGCAAACGGAAAGAAGAACAGATAAAAGTTTTTTCATGATAAACTCCTTTTACATATGTCGTACGGTGCGCTTCTGATTTATTACACTGACACGAAGTGTAGGGAATTCGTTGCGGATTTTTTTTGCGAGAGAGGATATTACGGGGAATTCCGTTTCAAAGTGACCGGCGGCAATGAGAGTGGTGCCGTTTTCTTCGGCATCGATGAAATGGTGATATGAGGCTTCGCCCGTGATAAGAGCATCTATGCCGAGCTCCGAGATTTCGTTTACGATGTCGCCGCCCGAGCCTCCGCACAATGCGACGGTTTCGATTACTTTTCCGCCGTCACACCAACTGACTTTACAGTTGAGAAGCTCCGTGGTGAGTGATGCGAGATCGATACCGCGAAGAGGCTCTTTCAGAAATCCGACACGTACAAGAGGTGAAGGCAGAGAACGGGTTACAAGAGGCTCAACCTTTTCGAGAGAAAAAATCTCGGCAAGGACATCGTTGACACCGCCCGTTGCGCAGTCGAGAGAGGTGTGTGCGCAAATTGCGGAAATTCCCGACTCGATGAGCAGAAACACGGGGTCGTGAGAAAGAATATTTTTGCGGGGCCTGAATATTACGGGATGATGACTGATGAAAAGATCGGCATCGAGATCTTTTGCTTCCTCGACGGTTTCCGAGGTGATGTCCAGCGCCAGAACAACGTTTTCGATGACGCGGTTTTTATCTCCGACAAGAAGACCGCTGTTATCCTGGGGAAGCTGTGAAGAAAACGGTGCTACCGAGTCGACAAATTCGTAAAGGTCATTTACCGTTACCATGATTTCAGCCCTTTCTGATTTTTCTGATATGAGGCTCAATATCGGGGAGAATCTCCCTTATCGTACTGACTTCGTCGGGAAGAAGAAGTGCCTTTTCGAGAGCATCCGCTCTTTTTTTGAGATATGTGTACTGCTTCGTGAGATAATAAGCGGCAGCTTCGTTCTTAACGGAATCGAGATCTCCCATCCAGATGTAGGATTTTCTGTATTTACGCTTATAAGTCGGATCGTACTTTGCCTTGAAAGCTATGTACGGCTTACATTCGTCGAAGCAGGCGTTTTCTTCTGTTATGTAAAAACCCGTACTCAGAAGATATGCACGTACGAGCTCGGAATGAGTCATCGGCTGGAAAATGTAGGATTTTTCGCTGTTTCTTACCCAGTCGGCTTTTGAGAGGATGTCAACGATAAGATTTCCGCCCATTCCCGCAAAGATGAAGCAGTCGGCATCGTCGGGACTTATCATCGCAAGACCGTCGGAAATACGAAGATCTATTTTGTCGCTGAGACCGCATGAGGCGGCATTTGCAACGGCATTCATCAAGGGACCTTCGCGAAGGTCGGAGGCGACGGCGGACGGACACTTGCCCGTCGATACAAGGTACAACGGAAGATAGGCGTGGTCGGTGCCTATATCGGCAACGACCGCACCGGTATCAACCATATCAGCGAGCATTTTTAATCTCGGTGACAGACGCATTATTCGGCCTTTTCGAGATGAGCGTTGATTTTTGCCACGAGAGCATCTGCATCAACACCGTGAACCATACATGCCTGTGCGAGAGATTCGCTTCTTGCGGAGGGGCAACCGAGGCAATGCATGCCCATTTCGAGGAAATAGGGAGCAGTGCTTCTGTCCATGTCAAGAATATCGCCGATTTTTGTTTCTTTTGTGATCTTCATAGTGAATACCTCTCAATACTAAAGATTTTCATATTATTATACCACGTATTTATATTAAAAGCAATGAAAACCGCTGTATTTTTTATACAATTGCTGAGAAAATGTAAAAACAACAAACCGCCGGCACGTGGCCGACGGTCTATTGAAAAAGAGGAGAAAAAGATGAAAAATTTTTGTTTCCGTGCCTTAATGATAACATTCAAATATGTACGTTCTGTGAAGAAAGAATTATTTTTGTGTGACATTTTATAAAACATTTTTTTACACGCCAAAAAAAGTGGGATTAGCAGGTTTTTTCTCTTGTAATTTTGTATGTTTTCTGTCATAATGAATATGAATCAATAAGAAAGGCAGGTTTTGAAAATGAAAGGAAACTGTACAGTAATTCTCGCCGCAGGCGAAGGCACAAGAATGAAGTCACAAAAACCGAAAGTTCTTGCAGAAGTTCTCTTCCGTCCGATGATCGATTGGGTAATCGACAGCGTAAAAACCTGCGGTCTTGAAGATAACAATATCTGCGTAGTAACGGGATTCGGCAAGGAATATCTCGAAGAACACTTACCGCCGGGAATTGTCCGTGTCGTTCAGAGTGAAAGACTCGGTACAGGTCATGCGGTAATGCAGGCAGAGGAATTTATATCGGCTCACGGAAATGCAAATGTGCTGATTCTCAACGGTGATGCACCGCTTATGGATTCCGACACGATTACACACGCGCTTGAATATCACAAACGTGCAGACAGTGCGGCAACCGTAATTTCGGCAAATGTTCAGGATCCCACGGGATACGGACGAATAGTCCGCGACAAAACGGGAACATTTTCCGGTATCGTTGAAGAACGTGATGCAACCGATGAACAAAAGAAGATCAGCGAAGTGAATTCGGGTGCATACTGGTTTAACTGTCAGGCGCTTCTCATAGCACTCGACAAGCTTGCGACCGATAAGAAATACCGTCTTAACAGTGCCAAGGAATATTATCTTACCGATGCTGTCGGAATACTTCGTTCGATAGGTCAAAGGGTAACTACATTCAATTCAAAGACATCCGACGTCGTTCTCGGAGCAAACGACAGAGTTCAGCTTGCACAGCTTAACGAGATTGCAAGACAGCGCATTCTTGAAAAACACATGAGAAACGGAGTTTCAATACCTTTTACCGACGGAGTAATTATTGATCCGACGGTTACGGTGGGTGCGGATACCGAGATACATTGCGGAACCGTTCTGAGAAACGGAACGGTTATCGGTAAAGGATGCAACGTCGGACCATACACAAATCTTTTCTCTTGCGAGATAGGCGACAACTGTAATGTTGTTTCTGTTTACGGCGAGGATGCAAAGGTCGGTGCAAAAACATCGGTGGGACCGTTTGCAAGACTTCGTCCCGGAACCGTCATCGGAAAAGATGCGAGAGTAGGAAACTTTGTCGAAGTTAAAAATTCGGCGGTGGGTGACGGCACTAAAATATCGCATCTCAGCTATGTAGGTGATGCCGATGTCGGAGAAAATGTTAATATCGGAAGCGGCTGTGCTACCGTAAACTATACGGGCAAAGAGAAATTCAGAACGACCATCGGTGACGGAGCGTTTATCGGATGCGATACAAGTCTTGTCGCTCCCGTAACGGTGGGAGAAAGAGCGTATACCGCGGCGGGATCGACGATTACCGAGGATGTGCCGTCCGATGCACTGGCTCTCGGTCGTGCAAGGCAGATAATCAAAAAAGATTGGGTAAAAGCAAAGAAACCGTATAAAAACAAATAAGCAGGATGATAAAATTGATAAAAAAAATACTTTGTACAGTCTTGTCGGTTTTGACAGTGACACTGATGCTTTCCTCGTGCGGAAGACACGGCATGAAAATAACGGCATTCGACGTTGATAACAGTGACTTTTTCGAAAGAAGTGCCAACTATTTCTTTAAAAACGGTCAGACGTTTCCGGAGGACAGCAAATATTTTGCACTGTCGTCGTCGTTTCCGATGAGCAAAGATGAATTTATCACAAACTTTATTCACAACTATGACAGCACGACGGGAATGGAGCTTCGTATTCTTGCGGAAAACCGCAACAAAGTACCCGTTACCGTAAAGGGTATCAAAACGGAGAATAACGGTTACGAGGAAACTTATTTAAGCTCTCTTATAGGATACGGAGGTCCCGTTACGCTTGAGCCCGAGTCGAAGACGGAAATTGTCGTGTTTTTTGTCGGGAACGGCGGACTTTATACAAACGAGGAGTTTCTCGAGGTTATTATAAAAGAGATGGATCTTTCTTTGTCATGCGTATTCCCGGACAGCGATGAGGAAGTGCTTCTCGATGTTAAGATAAAACCTCAGAAATAGTACGGGGTATCGGAAATGAAGAAGTTTAAGATTATTTTTTGTGTTTTGCTGGCGGTTGCGATAACGGTCGGAACAATCGGAATACGATTCGGCAAAAATACGCTGAATGCCACGGTTGAAACCGTTATGAATACTAAGCTTTTTGAGCAGGTATATCTGGACAATTCGAATTTTGACAAATTCAGCGGACTGGGCTTTACATGGCCTGAATTTCGGGACAGATTTCTTGACAATTACGAAAACTGTTATTCTCAAAGGGTGAAAATAACGGTCTTGAACGAGAATGATTTTGATATAACCGTTCTGGGGCTTCAGGTGAAGGAAGGCAAGGGCAAAAATGAAGTTCATATCAGTCTTACTCCCGAAAAAACGGTAACCGTCCCGGCAAACACAACGGAACCGAAGGCTGTATGGTTTTTGGTGATGTCCGAGGGACCGGATAAGGGTGAAACGCTTCAGATTATCCGCGAAAAAACGGTGCTCAAAATCATTTATGCAAAAGCATCGGATAATATACAGAGCCTTGACGAAGCAGACGAAAAGGCGTTGAAATATGAATGGATCAGGTGACGGAGGTTTTTATGAAAACGGTTTTAAGAATAACGGCAATGATAATGACCGCGGTGATGCTTTTTGCATTTGCATCGTGCGGTGAAAGTGGCGAAACAGCACTTGAAAATACTCTCGGAGCAAATGCGAATATACTTACGGAAACAAAAATGCTTGAGGAATACAAAGAAGATCCTTCGGCGAATGCTTCGAAGATAATAGGCTTCGGCTTTACGTCGGAGGAATTCAAAAAGACATTTGCGGATAACGGAACGTGGAAAACGTACAACCTCCGGGTTGTTTTCGGAAATGACAATGATTACGGAGTAACGGTTTTCGGTTTTGATGTCGGCGAAAACGGAAAGAATGATGTGTATATAAGCACGGAGGGCGATGCCGTCATAGGGCTTCCGTCAAAGTTTACGGGAACACAGGAGATGTATTGCAGAGTGATTGCAGACAGCGCACTGTCTCCGACGGATATCATAAAAACTCTCAGCAAAATGGATGTACAGATTCTGTATGCGAATGCGGCAACGGGAGCGGAAGAAATTACCGAGCTTCAGCAGGGCGAGCTTATGCGCTGTCCGATAGAGTTTATTTTTTAAAAATTCAGCGTGAAAACACAGAGAAAGGAGCGGTACCGTGCGTACGAAGCGTGTTTTATGACGTTTTGTACGGATTCTGTATCGCATGGCGATTAATATGAAGAGAAAACAGACAACGGGGATTATTCTTGCACTGATTACGGTGCTTACCGTATTTTTCGGATGCAAATCGAAGGAGCCCGAATTTATACCCGATACACCCGAAATAACATTCAGCACCGAAGAAAAAGGTGCAACGGAAATCTTTTCATCCGAAGAGGATTCAAAGCAGGCTGTCGCACAGGTTGACGGCAAGACGACGGTTAAAGCGGAAGAAAACGGAACGTCGGGCAAAAAAGAAGAATCGGTAAAAACGACGGTTAACGAAAAAACGACCTCCTCTCAAAAGCCGGATAATTCGGTGGAAACGCAGGCGAAGACGACGGTGCCGTCAACGTCGGATTCAAAGACGACGAGTAAGAAGAATCCCGAAACTGCAACGAAGACAGAGGCGGGCCCTTCCACGACGAAGAAGTCGGAAGCATCAACCGTCACGACGACGAAGAAGACGGATTCCGTGACGGATAAGGGAACGACGAAGCCCACGGTTCCGACGACGGAATATACGACAAAAAAATCGACGGCAACAGTTACTCCGATAACCGCGAAGCTTACATATCTCAACGATCCGAAGAACAGCTTTATTGCGAAGCTTACCCGTAAGGACCTCGGAACGTATTCGATGAGCGAAAACGAAAAGTCTGAATTCTTGAGCGCAAGAGAAGGCTGGGGAGAATATACGGTAAGAATTGACTTTACCAACAACGACACCGAAAATTCAGCAACCGTTTATGCTCTTCAGGTTGGCGATAACGGCAGAAACGGCGTTTTTGTCAATGTCGATGCAGGGGGCGATCTCAGCATCGCTCCGGGTAAATCAACATATATTCTGTTCAACGTTCTGGTAAAGGACGGAAGCATGGTTGAAACTCTTGTTCTCAAGGAGATTTCCGAAAGGGAGATAAAGGTCAAATATGCCGCAACACCCGACAATGACACGGATCTTCCGAATTACAAGTATGTGACAGTGGAGTAAATATGTTTTTTGGAAAAAGAAAAGTAACAGGATCGACAAATGCCCCGGAGTTTCTGATCGTAGGACTCGGAAACCCGGGGACTAAATACGAATTTACAAGGCATAACGCAGGATTTTTGTGCCTCGACGTGCTGGCTGACGACAGCGGTGCCGGAATAAACAAGCTGAAATACAAATCCGTTATAGGTGAAGCGACGATATCCGGTCACCGTTGTATTCTTCAGAAACCGCAGACGTTTATGAATAACAGCGGAGAAGCGGTCAGGGAGGCAGCGTCATTTTACAAGATACCGCCTGAAAGGGTGCTTGTGATATTTGATGATATATCACTTCCTTGCGGCAAAATGAGAATCCGCAGAAAAGGCAGCGACGGCGGACATAACGGAATCAAGAGCATTATTGCGCATCTCGGCAGTGATGCTTTCCCGAGGATAAAGCTTGGTGTAGGGGAAAAGCCGTCACCCGAATGGGATCTTGCTGACTGGGTGCTGTCTGCTTTTAAAAAAGATGAACTCACGGCACTTCGCGAGGCATCGGATAATGCGGTTAAGGCTTGCGAGCTGATAATCGACGGCGATATTGATAAGGCGATGAGTCTTTTCAACTGATTACTTCATCATACTCTGGATACCGTCCAGCATATTTTCGACGGTACGCATCGTCTTGGAAGAGCTGATCATTCTTTTATTTGACATGGAGCCTCCGATAGCTCCCGTCATCGCGCCGACAGCTATTCCGATTCCGATGCCGGTCATGATTCTTGCAGTTTTTTTACGCATTTTTCCACCCCTTTCTTTCTTGGTATTTTTATTTTTACCGAAAAGTCTTAAAAATCTCTGTTAAATTTTTTGTAAGGTGATTTTCGTTGAAAACGCTCAACATAGTATTGGTAGAACCTCAGATTCCCCAGAATACGGGCAATATAGCAAGGACTTGTGCGGCGACTGGTGCACGTCTTCATCTCGTTGAACCGATGGGATTTCGCGTAGATGATGCAAAATTAAAGCGTGCAGGTCTTGACTATTGGTATCTTCTTGATATAATCTATTACAGTAGTCTTGATGATTTCTTTGAAAAGAATAAGGGACCGTTTTTTTATTTTTCGACAAAAGCGAGAAATATTTATTCCGACATTACCTATCCCGACGGCTCATATCTTGTTTTCGGCAAGGAAACGGCGGGACTTCCCGAATCGCTTCTCTACGCGAATCCCGATTCGTGTGTCCGACTTCCGATGATCGACGATGCGAGAAGCCTTAATCTTTCAAACAGCGTTGCCATCGGAGCGTATGAGGTTTTGCGCCAGTGGGGATTCCCCGAGTTGTCATGCAGCGGTGCCTTGCGTGATTACGATTGGAACAGTTAAAATTTTTTATAATAAAGGATTGATTGAAAATGTATAACGATGTGGCTGATTTCTCTTCACTTCTGGGATTTTACGATCCCGAAGTTAATTCCGCGATGCTCAAAGAACTTCACAGACAGCAAAGGAATATTGAACTTATTGCTTCCGAAAACTTTGTTTCTCCTGCGGTTATGGCGGCGATGGGAAGCGTACTCACAAACAAATATGCGGAAGGCTATCCCGGAAAGCGTTATTACGGCGGTTGCGAATGTGTTGATATAGTTGAGGATCTTGCTATCGAGAGAGTCAAAAAGCTTTTCGGTGCAGAGGCTGCCAACGTTCAGCCACACTCGGGATCTCAGGCGAATCTTGCTGCGTATTCGGCACTTCTTCAGCCGGGCGATACCGTTCTCGGAATGAGCCTTGCGGCAGGCGGACATCTTACTCACGGTTCACCCGTAAATGCAAGCGGTAAGCTTTATAACTTCGTGCCGTACGGTGTCGGTGACGACGGATTTATCGATTATGATGAGCTTGAAGCAACAGCGATGCAGATAAAGCCCAGAATGATTGTTGCAGGTGCTTCCGCATATCCCAGAGCAATTGATTTCAACAGAATCAGAAAAATTGCAAAGGCTTGCGGTGCATACTTCATGGTAGATATGGCACATATTGCAGGTCTTGTAGCGGCAGGACTTCATCAGTCGCCCGTGCCCTATGCCGATATTGTAACTTCCACTACGCACAAGACTCTCAGAGGCCCCAGAGGAGGTCTTATCCTTTGCAAAGAGGAGCATAAAGCGGCGGTCAACCGTGCTATTTTCCCCGGAAATCAGGGCGGTCCTCTCATGCACATGATTGCGGCGAAGGCGGTCTGCTTCGGCGAGGCACTCAAACCCGAGTTCAAGGCATACCAGGAATCGGTTGTCAGAAACTGCAAAACGCTTGCCAATTCGCTCATGGAAAAAGGTGTTGATCTTGTTTCGGGCGGAACGGATAACCACCTCATGCTTCTCGATCTGCGTTCGATCGGTGTAACGGGAAAAGAGCTTGAACACAGACTCGATGAAGTTTATATTACGGTCAACAAGAATGCCATTCCGAACGATCCCGAGAAGCCCACGGTTACAAGCGGTGTACGCATCGGTACGGCGGCGGCCACGACGAGAGGTCTCGGCGTTGACGAAATGAAGCAGATTGCTTCGTGTATCTACCGTGCAGCAACGGATTTTGAAAACAGTGCAGATGCAATCAGAGCAGATGTTACGGAAATCTGCGAACGTTTCCCTCTCTACAAATAAAATGAACACAGAAAGCGACTTGCGGTGTAATGAAACGCAAGTCGCTTTTGGTTATCCGTATAAAAATAAGTGGCTTGCCGAGGATACTCCCCGTGCAAGCCACTTTGTCATTTCAGATTTATTTAAGAGATTTTGAAGCCTGATCGTATTCGGAAGAACCGTTGAAAATCGCCTTCATGTAAATAAGATCCGTTGCGTTGACTTCGGTATCGTTGCTCATGTTTGCGGCATAGTAGGCAATGGGGGCATCGCCTGCTGTCATAACACCGTTGATAAAGCTCTTGAGCATGGAGATGTCTGTCGATGAAAGCTTGCCGTCATTGTTGAGGTCACCGAAAATAACGATGGTGTAAACCGCGACAACACTGTCATCCTTACTGCTGTAAAGAGTGACCGTTGTGCCTGTTCCGATGATTGAATTCGAGAACTTGACGTATCCGTCACCTTCGACTATGAGGTATTTCTGCATGACATCGCTGTCGGTGAGGCTGAAATCAAGACCGTAAATAAGACCGTTATCGTTGTTTACCGTTGCGGTATCAACAGATGTAAGTGTGGGTGCTGTGAATACGGGCTCTGTTGTGGGCTCTTCGGTAGTTTCTTCGGCAGTTGTTTCTTCCTCGGTAGTTTCCTCTTCGGTGGTTTCTTCGGCAGTTGTTTCTTCTTCCGTAGTGATTTCTTCGGTGGTTTCTTCCTCTGTTGTTTCTTCTGTCGTAGACTCTTCCGTTGTTGTTATAATTTCCTCTTCATAGACGAAACGAATGTTGTTGCCGCCTTCGGAAAGAGAGAGGGTTGTGATGGGAGATGCGGGATATTCGTATCCGTCAATCTGGGCAGCAACTTCCCTTACGGAGATACCTGTCGGCTGAAGAGAAACTTTCTTTGTGCCGTAGAGAGAGTTGCCGTCAACGTCTACGTAATCAACGGTATATTCGGTAAGAGTAACATTGTCGATGAGAGTGTATGCGCAGACATTGCCGTCGTTGATGATGTCGTAATAAGCTTCGGAAGCGTTGTAGCAGTAAAGCATCGTGTTGACGGGATTGAGAATGTTCTGGTAAGGAGAGCCGACGGCTACAACCTGACCGATATCGAGAGCCACGTTGAAAATGCCGGAAACGGGAGTTTCGGTACCGGGAACAATGAGGCTTGCGAGAGATGAACATCCGTAGAAGGCGCATGAACCGATTTTCTTTACATTGGAGGGAACGGTAACGCTGAGAAGTGATGAACAGTTACTGAACGCACCGTCAGAGATTTCGGAAAGGGCATCGGGAAGCGTGGCGCTTGCGAGCGAAGAACAGCCTTCAAAAGCGAAGCTGCCGATTGATGTAACGGTTTCGGGAATAAAGAATGCGGTTACCTCGGAGCAATTTTTAAAAGCGCCGTCACCGATAGCCGTGACGGTGTAGCCCTGAAGCTCATCGGGAAGCATGACAGCGCCCGAGAGGGGATCGGAAGAGCCGGTGATAACAGCATTTCCGTCAACAACGGCGAAAGTGAACTGAGTATCGGAAGGCGTATTGTTTCCCGTTACGGCAAAGAGAACAACTGTCAGAGTGATGACAACGGCCATTACGGGAGCGAGAATTTTCAATATCTTACTTTTTGACATAAGACCACCCCACAAAAAAATAAACACACCTACATTATAACGTGCAGGTGTGTTTGAGTCAAGTGGAAAATCAGATATTTAATAAAGATTTGAATGTATTTGTGGAAGCGCGGAGCTGCTCAATCTCGTATCTTTCGCCCTTCGTCATAAAATAATCCTTGGAACGGGTAACCGTTGTCATGTCAAGACCTTCGAGAGAAAGATAATACTTTGCATTTACGGGATAAATCTGGCGCTCTGTGAGAGAGGCGAAACCGAGGAAGCTCTGAACGATTTCGGCTTTTTCGGGCTCCTTGTCGAAATTCTTGCAAAGCCAGCGGTAAATTTCGGGATGGAAGTTGGCCATAACACCGGAGAAACCGGAAGCGCCGTCGCGAAGTGTTTTGAGAAGGGTTGCCGAGTTAGCGTTGAAAATTTTCATGGGAGTGCCTTCGACGGCCTTGATCTTCTCTTTGATAATGGCATCGTCACAGCAGGTATCCTTGAGGAAAGTGAACTGTCCGCCCTGAGCGAGAGCTTTGAGTGTTTCGGGAGTGAGAAGACGCTTGTAGGGATAGGGACATTCGTAGATTCCGAGAGCGATTTTCGGGATTCTGTTTACGACGTAGTCGACATTCTGAAGGAAGATGTCGTCGCTTTCGTCCTGAGCGGCAAAACGGTTAGAGATGAAAACGTATGAATCGATGCCGGTGTCGATGAAAGCTTTTGCTTCTTCGATCTGATCGTCGAGTGAATCGGCCGTGTGACCTGAGGCGATGACGGCGAGCTCTTTCGGCGCTTTTTCGCGGATGAAGCGCATGAGCTCAAGACGCTCGTTGAAATCGAGGAAAAACATTTCACTTGATTGGCAAACGGCAAAAATACCGTCAACCTTGCCCGAATACCAGTTGATGAGCTGCTCAACGGCGTTGTAGTCGATCTTGTTGTCGGAGGTGAAGGGGGTTATCATTGTAGGATAAACTCCGGAGGGTATCTGTTTAATCATTATGATCTTCCTTTCGGATTAGTTTCAATAGAATTATAGCACGGTGTTGAAAAAAATCAAGAGATAAATGTACCGGAATAAAAAAAGCCTTGCCCGCATAGTATTAATGACACGTTTTTACGGGAGGCTGACAATGTGAAAGGTATAGTTGAAGAAAGAGCCATTGAGCTTGGAGAATACATAGTGGAAAACAAAACGACGGTACGTCAGGCGGCAAAAAAATTCGGAGTCAGCAAATCGACGGTACATACCGATGTTTCGCTCAGGCTGAAAAGTCTGAATCCTCATCTTTACAGCGAGGTGAGAGCGGTGCTTGACGTGAACAAGGCACAAAGACACATCAGAGGCGGTCTTGCGACACGTGAAAAATATAAGGGGAGCGGAATGACGGAATAAACTTTCGGAACTGTGCACTGACGGGCACGGTTCTTTTTGTTGTCTGATAAAAAAGAAAAATTTTGTTTAATTTCAACAAAAGATCGGGCGGATTTTTTACACGGTTTTTGCATCATTTACTTGCAATAGTTGAACATTTCGTTATAATAAAGATGTAATCCTATAACATTTAAGTTATAAACAGGAGGCAGTCAAAATGAAAAAAGTTAAAGTCGGAATTATCGGTTGCGGTGGTATTGCAAACGGAAAGCATATGACCTCTCTTGCAAAGATTGAAGAGGTCGAGATGGTTGCATTCTGCGATATCATAGAAGAAAAGGCTGTTGCATCGGCAAAGAAGTTCGGAACAGAGGATGCAAAAACATATACAGATTACAAAGAGCTCATCAAAGACGAAACAATTGATGTTGTTCATGTTTGTACTCCCAACCGTTCACACAGCTTTATTTCAATAGATGCTATGGAAGCAGGCAAGCATGTTATGTGCGAAAAACCCATGGCAAAGACCTATGCCGAAGCAAAGGCTATGTATGAAGCTTCTGTCAGAACAGGAAAGCTTCTTTCAATCGGTTATCAGAACAGACAGTGCGGTGAAAATCTTTATGCAAAGGC
>JAZSPN010000127.1:0-16212 GCA_045537495.1 Acutalibacteraceae bacterium | reverse complement strand
TGAGGTTTGTCATTAAGCTGAACGACACCTGCTTTTTGCAAGTGTCGTCTGACTGTCGATAAAGTCGTCACAACGTGCATAACTTCATTATAAAGCAAAATACACGGTTGCTTTCAATGAATCACCTTGTGTTGCTGTGATTTTATTTAAAGTTAAATATTATATGCACTTGCCCCTTTTTTCGCCTCTCGTGTACCTTTGTACTGCTTCGGGCGAAAGAAAGGGGCATCTGACTTCCTTTCTCGAAGTCACCCTGTTTTTTATTTAGCAGATAAAGCTTCACGGTCGATGAGAGAAACCTTACCGTCGGTGACGAGAAACGCTTTTTCACCGAGCAGGAGAATGGGCGTGTCGTGCTTTATCGAATCGGAATACACCTCTTCGAAGGTGAAATCGGGCAGCTCACTTTTGATGCGAACGACCTTTTCGTGCCCCTTGCAGGTGGCGGAGAGGATTTTTCCGCGGTGTGAGTCGACCTTGGTGCAGATGAGATAATCGACTTCCAGTTTTTGGCAGATGGGGCGGAGAATGAATTCGGGAGAAGCCGAGCAAACTACCGTGGGAAGATCACGCTTGCGCGAGAGAAAATAGGGGTACACCGTTTTGAGCTTCATTTCGCAGAATTCGTCGGCGAGCTTTTTTGTGTCGATGCCGCGGATGTAGGAGTGGATGCTGCACGTTCTCTGCAATTTTTCACAGATTTTCAGCACCTTGCACAAACCGCCGATGATCTGGACGGGCAAAAAGACGATGAGCCACGGTTTTTTGCGAAGGCAGAAGAGCCAGAACCGGGAACCGCAGTCCGAAGGGCATACGGTTTTGTCGAAATCGTAGAGATACGCTTTCATGTTACTGATGACGTGCGGCGATTTCAACGAGATTCTTATAGCTTATCGCCATGGATTCTCTCGGATCGATGTCGCAAAGGTCCTGTTCAATCACGATGTATTTTGCACCGATATCCTGACATGCCTCGAAGCAGGCGTCGAGATTGAGAGTGCCCGTGCCGATCTCGGCGAATTTTCTTTCGTTGTTGACGATTTTGTAGTCCTTGAAGTGACATACTTCGACACGTCCCTTGAGCTTTCTGAGGAAATCGGGGGGATTTACACCGCCGAACTGAAGCCAGTGAGTATCGGGGATGAAGTGGAGAAGATCGGGATCCGTTTCTTCGATGAGGATATCGAAGATAGTTCTGCCCGATTTAAGGCGTTCAAATTCGAAGGCGTGGTTGTGGTAAGCGAGCTGTATGCCCTTTTTCTTCATCTTTGCGCCGATATCGTTGAGAAGTCCGACGAACTCGAAGAGCTTTTCTTCACTCTGACGGTATTCGTCGCTCATGCCGCCGATGCCGATGGAGGGACAGTTTATCATCTTGTGTTCTTCGATGAGAGCGTCGAGATCGTTCATCATGCGGTCGAAGGGCTTGTGAGTGATACAGATGTCGAGAGAAAATCTCTCAACGAGTTCCTTGACCTGTTCGGGAGGTATGGGACCTATGGCGGAAATCTGAGCCACGGTGATACCCTCGTTTACGAGGAATTCGAAGGTTTTTTCGGTATCCTCATAAGTCTTGATGAAATCGCGTAAAGTGAAAAGCTGAGCGCCGAGTTTAATCTTTTCCATAAAAAACACCTCACAAAAAGTATGACTTAATTATAACAACGCAAAAAGTGAACGTCAACACTTTTGTATATTAAGACTTGACTATTTTGCGTTAAAGGGTTAAAATAAGCATGAAAAGAGCTATGGAAAGGATAAATTATATATGGATAACGAATATAATCCCGATATCGTCAGTGTCGTCGACGAGGACGGCAAGGAGCACGTTTTCGAGGAGCTTGACAGAATCGAAACCGACGACGGCAGATACGTTGCGCTTCTTCCGCTTTACGACGATCCTCAGGAACAGCTTGATGACAGCGGTGAGCTGATAATCCTCAAGGTGGAAGAGGACGATGACGGAGAAACATATCTTTGCCCCATCGAGGACGAAGAGGAGTTCAACGAGGTCGGAAGGGCATTCGAGGAAAGACTCAGCGAGATGTTCGACTTCGACGAGGAAGAATAAATTAAATAGTGTTATTCCCTGCCTTGTGCGGTAAATAATCAGTCTATATTAACCCAACAATCATTAATAGGGAGTCTATCTCCGGCGGCGGATTGCAGACCTCCCGCGATGCGGACGAAGGGAGCGTGAACCCGTTGGGCGACACCCACCTGCTGCAGGCAGGTTATTATCGGCTGATTTCGGCTTGGCGGGGATAATAGTTTTCGGAAGGTGTTTCGGGTGGAAAGGATAATCAACAGCGAACTGCTTGACATAATTCCTCATGCAAGCGGTTTTTTGTTTGCCGAAAAGAGCGGATCCGATGAAGATGCCAAAGTGGGCTTTTTCTCATATGAGCAGGCAAAAGGACAGGCATTTCCGATTACGGCAAAAACATATCTTACACATAAATTCGGGGAAAAATACAAAAAGATAATAGACACCGTGGGCGACTTTATAAGCTGTACCGCGGCGCCTCTCGGCAAGGGCGGAACGATCGTCATGTTCGAGGGCGGAGAAATATACATTTTCGATCCCAGGGGAAACAGGACGTGGAGCGGAACGGTGAATTATGCCGACAAGGCGCTGCACAGCTTCACGGTAGACGGAAAAGACGTGTGGTGTACCGTGCCCGACTGCAATGCGATAGTATGCTATGCACCCGTCGAGGGCAGAGTGACGATGCGGATAGGCGGAGCCGGAACAACGGCGTTCGCGGTGCCCGAGGGCATTTCGAAAAGCGGTGACATCATCTATGTCTGCAACAGCGGAAACAACACCGTCAGAACGGTTAATATATCAAACTACGCGGTAAAGGATCACCGTTCCTTCAAGGAAGAGGTGCGCAGATACTTCTCGATAGGAGATGTCGAGTATGCAGTTCTTCGGTCGGGAATCTATATAATGGACGAGGACGATTAAGGGGGAGAAGCATGAAGCTCAATTTCAGACAGGTTCATCTTGATTTCCACACATCGGAATGTATCGACGGTATAGGAGCGAGGTTTTCGAAAGAGCAGTTTCAGTCGATGCTCAGAAAAGGACACGTCAATTCGATCACGGTATTTTCCAAGTGTCACCACGGCTACGCATATCACCCATCGGATGCAAACGAAATGCACCCGGGGCTTAAATTTGATCTTTTAAAGGCGCAGATAGAGGCGGCGCACGAAATCGGAGTCAGAACTCCCGTTTACATATCGGCGGGCTTCGACGAAAAAATGGCGAAAACCCATTCCCAGTGGCTTCGTGTCGGAAAGGAAGGAAGCGGATCTCCGCTTAATGCGGGATATCACGAATTCTGCTTCAATACGCCGTATCTCGACTATCTTCTCATGCAGGTAAAGGAAGTCTGTGAAAGATACGATGCGGACGGAATTTTCCTCGACATCGTCGGCGAAAGAGTGTGCTACTGTCCGACGTGTCTTGCAAAAATGAAGGAAAGAGGCATAAATCCTTACAACGACGGCGAGGTTGCGCTTTACGGCAAGGAGATTTATGCCAACTATACAAAAAGAGTACGTGAAACAATAGATGCGGTAAAGCCGGGACTTCCCGTGTTCCACAACAGCGGACACATCTTTGCGGGACGAAGGGATTTAGCTTTTTCGAATACGCATCTCGAAATGGAATCTCTTCCGACGGGAGGATGGGGCTACGACCACTTCCCGATGTCGGCGGCATACGGCAGAGTCTTAGGTGCCGAATTTCTCGGCATGACGGGTAAATTCCACACGACGTGGGGCGAATTCGGAGGCTTCAAGCACAAGAATGCTTTAAGATACGAGGCGGCGCTCAGTATCGCGAACGGTGCCAAATGCTCAATCGGCGACCAGCTTCACCCGAACGGCGAAATGAACGAAACGACGTACGCTTTAATAGGAGAAGCGTATGCCGAGGTCGAAAAGAAAGAGGCGTGGTGCGATGACGTCGAGGCGGTTGCCGATGTCGGACTTCTCTCCGTCGAAGCTGTCACGGGCGAAAGAGGCAATGCGTCAAACGTCGGAGCGATGAGAATGCTTCTCGAAGGCAAGTATCTCTTCGATGTGCTTGATACGGAATGTGATTTTTCGAAATACAAGGTAATCGTTCTTCCCGATGTTATCGTGACGGACGAAAAGCTTCGAAGGAAGCTCACGGATTTCGTGAACGCGGGAGGAAAGCTTTTGGCGAGCGGAGAATCATGCCTCGGTGTTGACGGGGGAGAGTTTTATTTCGACTTCGGATGCGAATTTTCCGATGTAAGCGATTACTGTCCCGCCTACATAAATCCGACTGTTCCGCTTAAAAATACACCGCAGGGAACATACGTTATATACGAAAAAGGCTTCGTTGTAAAACGTGCCGGGGACGGCGAAGAGCTTGCGACGAGGGAGCAGCCCTACTTCAACAGAACGGTCGAGCACTTCTGTTCTCACCGTCATGCACCGAACAGCGGTGTTGTCGAGGGCAGTGCCGTAACCGTCGGAAAGCACGGCGCATATATCGGCTGGTATATTTTCAGAGAGTACAGAGAGGTGGGAAGCCTTATACTCAGAGAGATGTTCACGGCGACTCTCGACAGACTTCTGGGAAATGAAAAATCACTCGAAACGTCACTGCCGGCACAGGGAGTCACGACGCTTATGGATCAGAAGAAGGAGAACAGACTTGTCAACCATCTTCTTTATGCGTCACCCGTGAAGAGAGGCAGAGATATCGAGATTATCGAAGATATAATACCGATTTATTCGGTTGATGTTACGTTGCGCACGGACAAAAACATAAAAAGAGTCTACCTTGCACCGCAGATGACGGAAATTCCGTTTGAAAAGAGCGGAAACGAAATCCGTTATACGGTTGAAAGACTCGAAAATCACCAGATGGTTGTACTTGATTATTAACAGGAGGTTTTACATATGGGATATTCACTCAGTCAGAAGCTGATAAAAAATCATCTTGTCAGCGGTGACATGACGGCGGGCAGCGAGGTTGCACTTCGCATAGATCAGACACTTACTCAGGATGCAACGGGTACAATGGCGTACCTTGAATTCGAGGCGATGGGTGTACCGAGAGTCAAAACGGAGCTTTCCGTTGCATATATTGACCACAACACGCTTCAGACGGGCTTCGAGAATGCAGACGATCACCGTTTTATAGCAAGCTGTGCAAAGAAGCACGGACTTAAATTTTCACGTCCCGGCAACGGAATCTGCCATCAGGTACATCTTGAAAGATTCGGTGTTCCCGGAAAAACGCTCATCGGCTCAGACAGCCACACACCGACAGGCGGCGGAATCGGAATGCTTGCCATGGGTGCAGGCGGACTCGATGTGGCAGTAGCCATGGGAGGCGGAGCATACTACATTACCATGCCCGAGGTTATCCTTGTAAACCTCACGGGTAAGCTTTCTCCGTTCGTCGCGGCAAAGGATATCATTCTCGAGGTGCTTCGCATACTGTCCGTCAAGGGCGGCGTCGGCAAGATTATCGAATACGGCGGAGAAGGAGTCAGAACTCTTTCCGTTCCCGAGCGTGCAACGATAACGAACATGGGTGCAGAGCTTGGTGCCACGACATCCGTATTCCCCTCCGACGAGATAACACGTGATTTTTTACGTGCTCAGGGAAGAGAAGAGGACTGGACGGAGCTTAAAGCGGACGACGATGCCGAGTACTGCCGTGTAATCGATATCGACCTTTCGACCCTCAGGCCCCTTGCGGCAATGCCTCATATGCCCGACAACGTGAAGGAAGTGTCGGAAATCGGCAAAATCAAGGTCGATCAGGTATGTATCGGCTCATGTACAAACTCTTCGCTTCTCGATATGCTTAAAGTTGCAAAGATCTTAAAGGGCAAAAAGGTGCATCCCGACGTAAGCCTTTCAATCGCGCCCGGCTCAATGCAGGTGCTCAATATGCTTGCACTCAACGGAGCACTCTCCGACATGATCTGTGCAGGCGCAAGAATTCTCGAATCGGCTTGCGGTCCGTGTATCGGAATGGGACAGTCGCCGAATTCGAAGGGCGTTTCACTCCGTACCTTCAACCGTAACTTCGAGGGCAGAAGCGGTACTGCCGATGCGGGTATCTATCTTGTCAGTCCCGAAACGGCGGCGGTCAGTGCAATCACGGGCGTTCTCACCGATCCCACGGAATTCGACGGCGACATCGCTGTCACGATGCCCGATACGTTCATCGTAAACGACAATCTCATTGTTGATCCCGTAGCCGAAGAGGACATCGACACGGTGGAAATCAAGTACGGTCCCAACATAAAGCCGTTCCCCGTAACGGAGCCGCTCTCACAGAGCATCTGTGCGAAGGCGGTGCTTAAAGTAGGCGACAACATCACGACGGACCACATCATGCCGGCGGGTGCAAAGATTCTTCCCTACCGTTCAAATATACCGTTCCTTTCGCAGTTCTGCTTCCGTCAGTGCGACGAAAACTTTGCGGAAAACTGCAAAAAAGAGGGCAAGGGCTTCATAATCGGCGGAGCCAATTACGGACAGGGAAGCTCACGTGAGCATGCCGCACTCGTTCCGCTTTATCTCGGAATCAAGGCGGTTATCACGAAGTCGTTTGCAAGAATCCACCAGGCGAACCTTGTCAACGCGGGTATCATGCCGTTCACGTTTGACAATGCCGACGACTACGACAGGATTTCGCAGTGGGATGAACTGTGCCTTGACGATGTCAGAGAGGCGCTTGAAAAAGAGCTTCCCATAAAGCTCAGAAATGTCACGACGGGCGAAAGCTACCCCGTAACGTGTCAGGTATCGGGACGTCAGAGAGATATCATTCTTGCAGGCGGACTTCTCAACTATACAAAGGAAAATGCAAATTAACCGAAAGGACGGATAAATATGACACAGGAACAGATTAAAGCTGCCGTCGAGAAATTCGAGGCGCTTATAAAGGAACAGAGTGACCGATCCGACAGAATCAAGGAGCAGGGAGATTTTGTCGATTACGAGGCGCTCGACAAGATAATCATCGGCGTATGCGGCGGCGACGGAATCGGCCCGATTATTACGAAGGAATCGGCAGAGGTGCTGTCATATATGCTTAAAGACGAAGTCGAAAGCGGAAAGATTGAATTCAAGGTGATCGACGGACTCACGATAGAAAACCGTGTTGCGGTCAACAAGGCGATTCCCGACGATGTTCTCGAAGAGCTCAAGGCGTGCCACGTAATCCTTAAAGGTCCCACGACGACGCCGCAGGCGGGCGATCCGTGGCCCAACATCGAGAGTGCAAACGTTGCCATGAGAAAGGCACTCGACCTTTTCTGCAACCTCCGTCCCGTAAAGGTGCCGTCGGAGGGCATCGACTGGACATTCTTCCGCGAGAACACCGAGGGTGCGTATGCGGTCGGCTCAAAGGGTGTCAATGTAACGGATGACCTTGCCGTTGACTTCGTTGTGACGACGACGGAAGGCACCGAGAGAATCGCAAAGCTTGCTTACGACTATGCAAAGAGAAACGGCAAGGAAAGAGTTTCGATAGTAACGAAGGCGAACGTTATCAAAACGACGGACGGAAAATTCCTCAATCTCTGCAAGGAGATCGGAAAGAATTATCCCGATATCATAACGGACGAATGGTACATCGACATCATGACGGCAAAGCTTATCGATCAGAAGCGTCGCCGTGATTTCAAGGTCATCGTGCTTCCGAACCTTTACGGCGATATCATCACCGACGAGGCGGCGGAATTCCAGGGCGGTGTAGGCACTGCCGGAAGCGCAAATATCGGCAAGAGATATGCCATGTTCGAAGCGATTCACGGCTCAGCACCGAGAATGGTAAGAGAGGGCAGAGGACAGTATGCCGATCCCTGCTCAATGCTCAGAGCCACGGTAATGCTTCTTTCGCATATCGGCAGACAGGACAAGGCGGACCTTCTCGAAAGAGCACTCGACATCTGTATGTACGAGGAAAAGAAGCTTACAATCACGGGCAGAGATACGGGCTGTACCTGCAAGGAATTCGGCGAATACGTCATGGAAACCGTCAGAAAGCTCAGCGAATAAAATAATGCTTGATATTTCTTAAAACGTGTGGTATAATAAATTCCGTTAGTACGAATGTAGGAATTGTTCTCTGTCACGGCAGAGATTTGGTAAGAGTGGGGCGACCCGCTCTTATCTTTATGCAGAAATAAATTTTCATATAAAGAAAAAAGGAGGTATTCGGATGGCTTCAAAAGGAAAGGGAGGAGCGACCGTAGCGGCGGTATCGGGACTTGCAAACGAAATTGCACAGTCGCTGGGACTTCGCATATGGGACATCAGCTTCGTCAAGGAAGGAGCGGAGTATTTTCTCCGTATATTCATCGACAAGGACGGCGGAGTCGGTATCGAGGACTGTGAAAATTTCAGCCGTGCGATTGACGGACCGCTTGATGAGCTTGATCCCATTGAGCAGGGCTACTGTCTTGAAGTCAGCTCTCCGGGAATCGAAAGAAGTCTTACGAAGCCCGAGCATTTCGAAAAGTGCATCGGAATGGACGTGCAGTTTCGGATGATACGCCCCGTCGACGGCGAAAGAGATTTCAAGGGTGTGCTGAAATCGTTCGACAACGGCAATATAGAGGTTACACTGGCAAACGGCGAGGGTTTTGTTTTTACAAAGAAGGAAACGAGCTTTATAAAGCTTGACGACTTCAATTCAAAGCCCCATACCGAAGAATAAACAATTACACTTAAAATATTTGAGAGGACGGACACTTAAAAATGAACGAAGAGTTTTTTGCTGCATTAAAGCTTTTATCCAAGGAAAAGGGCATCCGCATGGAGGCACTTTGCGACGGAATACAGAAGGCAATCGTAACGGCGGTCAAGAGAGATTTCGGCAACAAGGATATCGTATTCTGTGACATCGACGCAGACAAAAAAGAGATGAAGGTATACGTCAGAAAGAACGTGGTATCCGAGGTGACGGACGAGGACTGTGACATTCTTGTCGAGCACGCACAGAAGTACAAGAACGGTGCTTTACCGGGCGATATCATCGAGATACCGCTTGAAACGAAGGAGGTCAGCCGTATTGCCGCAGACAAGGGCAAGCACGTACTCCGTCAGGGAATCAGAGAGGCGGAGCACGGTCAGCTTCGCGAAGAGTTCCAGAACAAGCAGCAGGAGATAATCACGGCGAAGGTATCAAAGATAGATCCTCTTACGGGAGATGCATATCTTGAAATAGGCAGACTTGAAGAGCTTCTTCCGAAGAGCGAACAGCTTCCCGAGGAAACCTTCAGGGAGGGCGACATTGTCAAGGTGTTCGTGGTAGACATCAGAGAAGCCAACCGCAAGTATCCGAAGGCGACACTTTCAAGAACACATCCGGGACTTGTAAAAAGACTTTTCGAAACGGAAGTGCCCGAGATATTTGACGGCATCGTCGAGATCAAGGCGGTATCGAGAGAAGCGGGTTCACGCACAAAGATCGCGGTATACAGCGCAGACGAAAACGTTGATCCCGTCGGAGCGTGTATCGGACAGAGAGGCGCCAGAGTCGGCAAAATCGTCGATCTTCTCGGCGGCGAAAAGGTTGACATCGTAAAATACAGCGAGGATCCCACGGAGTTTATAGCGGCAGCACTTGCACCCGCCGAGGTAATTTCGGTTACGGTTGACGAGGATGCGGAGAATTCGTGCAGAGTCATCGTCCCCGCGGGACAGCTTTCTCTTGCAATCGGCAATAAGGGACAGAACGCAAGACTTGCGGCAAGACTTACGGGATGGAAAATCGACATCAAGCCCGACGAAGACACGGGTGCGGCAATAGATTTTGACATCTGATAAATACTATTGAAAGGACGGTTGCCGAAGGGCGACTGCATCGGACGGAATATGCAGCAGAAAAGAGTACCTTTGCGAAAATGCACGGGATGCGGAGAAATGAAACCGAAAAAAGAGCTTGTCAGGGTTGTGCGCAGTCCCGAGGGCGAGTTTTCCGTTGATCTTGTGGGTAAAAAATCGGGACGCGGAGCATATATATGCCGAAGCGAAGAGTGTTTCTCTCTGGCGAAGAAGGCAAAGAGGCTTGAAAAGGCATTCGGCTGTTCAATACCGTCGGAGGTTTACGATACCATGCAGAAGGAGTTGACGGACGGTGCAGGATAAATTTCTGTCCTTTCTCGGAATGTGCAGGAAAGCGGGCAAGCTTAACTGGGGACACGACACGTGCCTTGAATCGATAATGAAAGACAGAGCAAAGATATGCCTCATGGCGTCGGATGCTTCGGACAGACTGAAACGTGAATTCGAAAGAGCATCGTCTTACGACGGCAGAAAGCTTTTGTTTATCGAAACCGGGTACACGATGCAGGACATAAAGAGAGCAACGGGACTTAAAGCGGGAGTATTAACCACAGAGGATGAGGGATTCGCAAAGAAGATGGCGGAGCTTCACCGTAAAAAATCAACGGAGGTAATAGCTGATGATCAATAAATACAGAGTACACGAGGTTGCCAAGGATTTTAACGTGAAAAGCAACGCTGTTATAGAGCTTTTGGCGAAATACTTTGACGATACAAAGAAGCACATGACCGCGCTTACCGAAACGGAGCTTGACGTTTTATTCGAAACGTTCACTCAGGAAAAGTCGGTGGAGAGCTTCGATGCTTACTTTGCACTCGGCGAAGAAACGAAGGCGGAGGAAAAGACCGAGAAGGCGGAAGAAAAGGTCGAAAAGCCGGAGGAAAAGAAGCCCGAGGAGAAGAAGGAAGCGAAGAGCGAAAAGAAGCCGGAGAAGAAGGCGGAGCCCGAGAAAAATGGTGAAAAGAAGCCGGAAGGCGAAAAGAAGGCGGAGCCGAAGCAGAAGAAGCCCGTACTTCCCACGCAGGAAAAGAAGCGCGAGCCTAAAAAGGACGAGAACAGGACGCCGCAGGCGAGAACGAAGGGCGAAGCCAGAACGGTGGATACGAGATCGAGCAACGTGGATCTTGAAAAATACAACGAAAAATACGAAAATATAGCACCCGTCAACAAGACGTTGCAGACGGATCATTCGGTCAGCAAGCAGAAGCTGAAACAGAAGTCGCAGCAGTACCGCAAGCAGGGCGGAATGCGCCAGAGCCGACGTGAAACGGAGGCGGAGAGATTAAAGAGAATCGCGGCGGAAAGAGCGAAGAAGCCGCAGCTTGTAATCAAGGTGCCCGACGAGCTTACGGTGGGCGAGCTTGCCGCCATGCTTAAAATGACGGCGGCGGAAGTCATCAAAAAGATGTTCGCGGAACTCGGCATGATGGCGACGGTCAACGAAGTCATCGACTTCGACACGGCGGAGCTTATCGCGACGGAGCTTGGTGCAAAGGTTGAGAAGGAAGTTGTCGTCACCATTGAAGAGAGAATCATCGACGACCACGAAGACGACGAAGCGGACCTCGAGCAGAGAGATCCCGTTGTCGTGGTAATGGGACACGTTGACCACGGCAAGACGTCGATTCTTGACGCAATCAGACATACATCCGTCACTTCGACGGAGGCGGGCGGAATTACACAGCACATCGGTGCTTACAGAGTAAATCAGGGCGGACAGTATATTACATTCCTCGACACACCGGGCCATGCGGCTTTCACGTCGATGAGAGCGAGAGGCGCCATGGCGACGGATATTGCCGTGCTTGTAGTGGCGGCGGGTGGCGGCATCATGCCGCAGGCGGTTGAAGCCATTAACCACGCAAAGGCGGCGGGTGTTACGATAATTGTTGCAATCAACAAGATGGACAAAGAAGGTGCATCGGTTGACAGAATCATGCAGCAGCTTACGGAATATGAGCTTGTTCCCGAAGAATGGGGCGGCGACACAATCTGTGTACCCGTTTCGGCGAAAACGGGAATGAATATTGATAAGCTTCTCGAGTCAATACTTCTTGTGGCGGAAATGATGGAGCTTAAAGCGAATCCCAAGAGAGCAGGTAAGGGCATTGTCATCGAGGCAAGACTCGACAAGGGCAGAGGCCCCGTTGCCACACTTCTCGTGCAGAACGGAACGCTCAACAGCGGTGACGTAATCGTGGCGGGAATGGCAGTCGGCAGAGTCAGAGTGATGTGCGATGACAAGGGCAGAAATATAAAGGAAGCGGGACCTTGCGTACCGGTAGAAATTACGGGACTTACGGAAGTTCCGCAGGCGGGCGACGTGTTCGATGCCGTATCGGACGAAAGACTTGCAAGAGAGCTTGTTGAGCAGAGAAAACAGCAGGCGAAGGAAGAGCAGTTCAAGCAGTTCGAGAAGGTTACTCTCGACAACCTGTTCGATTCACTCAAGGCGGGTGACCTCAAGGAGCTCAACATCATCGTCAAGGCGGACGTTCAGGGCTCAGCGGAAGCGGTCAAGCAGAGTCTTGAAAAGCTTTCCAACGAGGAAGTCAAGGTACGCATCATCCATATCGGCGTAGGTGCGGTCAACGAGTCCGACGTCATGCTTGCCAACGCATCGAATGCCATTATTGTCGGCTTCAACGTAAGACCGGATCCCGTTGCAACGGCAAATGCCGAAAGAGACGGCGTCGATATGAGAATGTACAGAATCATCTATGACTGCATCGAGGAGATCGAAGCGGCAATTAAGGGTATGCTGGCACCGAAGAAGCGTGAGGTTGACCTCGGCAGAGCGGAAATCAGACAGATAGTACGTATTTCTTCAATCGGCAATATCGCAGGCTGCTACGTACAGCAGGGCAGGATTACGAGAAACAGCAAGATCAGAGTTGTCCGTGACGGTATCATTGTGGCAGACGATGAAATTTCGTCGCTCAAGAGATTCAAGGACGACGTAAAGGAAGTCAATACAGGCTATGAGTGCGGTATCGGACTCAATAAATTCAACGACATCAAGGAAGGCGACATCCTCGAAGCATACATCATCGAGGAATATCGCGACTGATTTTCAGAAAGGAACGGCACAGCTTTATGGCAGGACACAGAGTAGACAGAGTATCCGAGGATATCAAGAGAGAGGTAACGGCGGTTATAAGAGAGCTCAAGGATCCGAGAGTTACGAATTGTTTGCTGACGGTTGTGAGAGTTGAAGTCAGCTCAGATGCATCGTTTGTCAAGGTGTACGTCAGTGCCATGGAAGGGCTTGAAACGGCGAAAAATGCCGTCAAGGGACTTGTCAGCGCAACGGGCTACATCCGCAGAGCGGTCGGAAAGAATCTTCACCTTCGCAAAACACCCGAAATGAAGTTTATTGCCGATGATTCCATAGCACACGGAATGGGTATCGTAAAGATTCTCGATGACCTCTCCGATGAAAATGAAGGTGAAGAGGAATGAAAATCACGACAGAAGAAGCCGTAAGAGAGCTTCTTTCAAACGACAGAATTGCGATAATTGTCCATGCGCACCCCGACGGAGATACTCTCGGAAGCGGATATTCACTTTGCCATGCGCTGAGGGCAGTCGGCAAGACGGTATGTGTGATAGGTGAGGACGAGATACCGAAGAATTACAGATTCATGAAAGAGGACGGCGACGGGGAGAGCTTCGAGCCGGAATACGTCGTAGCCGTCGATATTGCGACGGTCAGGCTGATGGGTGACTGCACGGGCGAGAGATTCGGTGACAGAGTTGATCTTTGCATCGACCACCACGTGACGAACAGCATGTACGCGAAAAAGGTGCTGCTTGATGACACTGCATCGGCGGCATCCGAGATAATATACAAAATAATACCGATGCTCGGCGCAGCGGTAACGAAGAGCATGGCAGAAGCGCTTTATATCGGAATATCGACCGACACGGGATGCTTCCGTTATTCCAACGTAACTCCGACAACGCTTCGCATAGCGGCAGAGCTCATGGAGCTTGGAGCCGACTGTGCGAGGATAAACCGCGAGATATTCGAAACGAAGAGCAGGAGCTTCGCCGAGCTTGAAAGAATGGCGCTCAGCTCAACCGAGCTTTTCTACGACGGAAAATTTGCACTGATAACCGTAACACAGGAAATGTTCAGAAAGAGCGGTTCCAACGAGGACGAATTCGACAAAATAGCGGCATTGCCGAGGCAGATCGAGGGAGTGCTTGTCGGAGCGGCGATGAGGGAGCAGAAGAACGGCACGTACAAGGTATCCGTCAGAACGAATCCTCCGATGAACGCGGCGGAAATCTGCATGAAAATGAACGGCGGAGGACATCCCGCGGCGGCAGGATGCACCTTGTCGGGAAATCTCGACGAAAACAGAGAAACTCTCATTCGAACGGTGGGAGCGTTTCTCGGACAGTAACCAAAACGGCGGATTGCATCGAAAAGCCATGCAACCCGCCTTTGATTTTTGGAAGAAGGTTAATCGGAAATGACGACATCAACAATAGCCGCAATTGCAACACCGTCGGCGGCAGGCGGAATAGGAATAATCAGAATATCGGGAAGCAGGGCGCTGGAAATAGCGGAAAAGATCTTTGTGCCCGTCAGAAAAACGGACATTACGCAGTCGAAGGGATACAGAGCCTATTTCGGCAAGGCGTCGGACAACGGCGAGCTGCTTGACGAGGCGGTGTGTCTTGTTTTCAGAGCGCCGTACAGCTATACGGGCGAGGACGTGGCGGAGATTTCGTGTCACGGCGGACTTTACATAACGAAGAGAATACTGGAAGCGGCAATAAATGCAGGTGCCGTGCCTGCCGAAGCGGGAGAATTTACAAAGAGAGCCTTCCTCAACGGCAAAACGGACCTTTCGAAGGCGGAAGCGGTAATGGGCATGGTGAGTGCTCAGGGGGCGCAGGCGGCAAAGGCGGCATTGACGGCGCTTGAAGGCACACTCAGCAAAAAAATAGACGGAATTGCCCGCGATATAATAGCTGTATCGGCGAATATAGCGGCATGGGTGGATTATCCCGACGAAGAGATAGAGGAAGTCGGGGAGGAGGCCATGAAGCAGACGTTTTCGAAGGCGAAGAAAGAGCTTCTGGCGCTTCTTGACAGATTCGATGCGGGACAAGCGATTATCAGCGGAGTCGATACGGCAATTGTCGGAAGGCCCAATGTGGGCAAATCGACGCTGATGAATCTTCTTGCAGGCTGTGAAAAGTCGATAGTCACGAGTATTGCGGGCACGACGAGAGATATCGTCGAGGAAACGGTAAGACTCGGCGACGTAACGCTGCACCTTTCCGACACGGCGGGAATCAGAGATACAGATAATCCCGTCGAGAGCATCGGAGTTGACAGAGCGAAAAAAAGACTGGAAAGAGCGGTGCTGGTGCTTGCCGTGTTTGACGGATCCGAGGAGCTTACGGCGGAGGATACAGAGCTTTTGAAAGCGTGCCGTGACAGACTGTCTGTTGCCGTAATCAACAAAGCGGACAAGGAAATGAAGATAGACATGGGGAAGATACACGAATATACGGAAAACACCGTGAGTGTATGTGCCGTTGACGGAGAGGGCTATGACAGGCTGAAGGCAGCCGTCGAAAAGGCACTCGGAACTGAAGGATTCGATCCGTCGGCAGCGACACTTTCGACGGTAAGGCAGAAAGAGTGCTGTATGCGTGCCGTAAAGTACCTCGAAGAGGCGATCGATGCAATTGATAACTCAATGACACTCGATGCCGTGAACGTCTGTGCCGATTCGTGCATAGAAGCACTCCTCACCCTCACGGGCGAAAAAGCCTCCGAAGCCGTCGTCAACGAAGTCTTCTCAAAGTTCTGTGTAGGAAAATGATATTGAATCAGAACAACCCGAACAGACTCACTCCGACGGAGGAGATAACATGAAGGAGTATAATAAGGAGAATATCTCTCTTGCAAAAACGCTGAGAAAAAATATGACGCCGTGGGAAAGGAAACTTTGGTACGAATTTCTGAGGAGTTACCCCATACGATTTCAACGGCAGAAGGCTATCGGGGAGTATATAGCAGATTTCTATTGTGCAAAGGCGAAACTTCTTATTGAGCTTGACGGTGGCGGACACTATACCGCGGAGCAAGCGAAAAAGGATGATATACGAACAAAGAAGTTGGAGAGTATGAATTTGACTGTTTTAAGAATCTGTAATGCAGACATTGACCGTAATTTTATCGGTGTATGTGAATATATAGATTCAGCGGTTAAAGAATCCCTGACTTAACTTGAATTCTAATAGAACTTTGTTTTTTATTATTATACTTAATACCTAAAATCAGCAGAAACCGACACCGCCTCCCTCTGACGAGGGAGGTGGCA
>JAZSPN010000104.1:0-15415 GCA_045537495.1 Acutalibacteraceae bacterium | reverse complement strand
TGCATCTGAAATGAAGCAGATTGCGTGCAGTCGGGGATTTCTTCTCTGCAGGCATACTGTCGTATGGCAAAGAGAAAAATCCGAGAATGTGCGTGAGATGCTTTATTTCAGACATATTGGATTCCCGTTTACAAAAGTATAAATTAAAAATCAGTGATCATTCTTCTCGAATAATCACTGATTTTTTTATTCGGATTTCGATTTCTTCTCAAACAGGCAGTATCCTATTCCGCACGGAAGCAGTGATATACCGCAAACGAGCATTGTCACGGTGTCACCGAATATTCTGAGCATTACGGGTACCAGTGCACCGCCTGCCGCGATTCCGAGTGTATAAAGCGCCATTCTCCACGCCGTGTACTGACTGAGGCACTTATAATCAATGTGAGTTGCAACAAGCACGGGTACTGCATACGCAACATAATTCACAAAGAAATACGCTATGAAGTAAAAAATGTAAAACAGCAATTTCGATCCCGTTGCCGTCGTAAGCGGTGCCACCACGCAAAACACGATTGATGCTGTAATTATTAAAACACCGTTTTTTATTCTTTTTACTATCATCGAATATGTCTGACAGCTCATCAGCATCGCTATCTGAGTAACAGTTGCAATCACCGCGGCGGCGGATGAATCGAGTAGCCCCGACGAATATCCGATAACGGTTATCAGATTAAACATTCCGAATGAAAAGCCTCTCATGAAATTCGGAATTATCAGCTCATAGAAGGGTTTATATCTGAAAAAGTTGATATTGACCTTTTCGGTTTCCGCTTCGGGTGAAGCTGTTTTTACATAGGCGAAGCTTGTCAGTAATGCAGTTATTCCCATGACGGCTCCGACAACGAAAAATATCCGCATGGCAGAAAAATACCCGTACTTTCCGAGCGACAACGTCATCAGCGACGATACTGCTATCGTCAGAAGTCCCGCAACGACTCCCGACTGTCCGAGCACCTTGCCGTAATCCTTCATATCCATTATAATGTGCGGAAGTTTATATGATACGATATTGTACAGTCCGAGAAGAAGGCTCATTACTATGCTGACCGAGAAGATGATAATGTACTTTGTTTCAGGGACGATTCTGAAATTTCCGCAAAGATATATCATTACGGCAAAGAACGGTATATAGCCTGAAAAAGATACCGCAACCGCCTTTTTTATATCCCGGATATTCTCCGTAGCCTTTGAAACGAGAAGCATCGCAACCGTCTGGATTATCTGTAATGCCGATACGTACAGCGATACCCTGTTTTCGCTTATACCGCATTCAAGCATATATGTCTGTATCACGGAGCCGGACGACAGCACCGCCGAGATGTTGTATGCCGCCGTTTGCAGATAATATGCGACGTAGTTTTTGGTCTTTACGTTCATATCGGTTTATCCTGACTTTGCGACAAAAGTCCGTCCACAAACTGTCTTGCAAGTCGTGCCGACCGACCGCCTCTTTCGAGAGCGAAGCGTTCCGCCTTCATCGAAAGCTCCTCATCGTCTGTCACGATACCGCTCTCATCGCACAGCGTTCTGACAATATGGAGAAAAGTCTTCTTATCGGGCTTATCGAACGAAATGTGAATTCCGAAACGCTCAGACAGCGAAACTGTTTCCTGCAAGGTGTCGTTTACGTGCACTTCGTCGCCTTCTCTGTCGGAGAATTTTTCTTTTATAATGTGGCGTCTGTTACTCGTTGCATAAATGACCACATTTCCGGATTTCGCCGAAACAGAGCCCTCAAGCACCGCTTTCAGCGCATTGAAATTATCATCATCCTTCAGGAACGAAAGATCATCTATGAACAGCACGAATTTCAGCGGATTCTCTGCAAGGTCATCAAGAATCGACGGTATGAAATGAAGCTGATCCTTTCTGACTTCAATAATGCGAAGACCGTCACCGAACATCTCGTTTCCGACCGCCTTGACGGTGGCAGATTTGCCCGTTCCTGCATCGCCCGTCAAAAGTATATTGGCGGCAGGCTTACCGCACAGCAGTGCCTTTGTATTGTCGATTACCGTCCTGCGCTGATATTCATAATCAACAAGCTGAGAAAGCTTTGTTCTGTCAGGATTTTTTACGGGAACAATTTCACCGCCGTTTCCCACACAAAACATTCCGTGACGTGCAAAAATACCGTATCCGTAACGTGTGATATTCTTTGCTCTGTCGTAAAAGCTTTTCTCGATGTCAACGCCGCCCGATCTGAAATCGGGTATAAAATCGGCTTTCTTCGTCAGCTTGTCCGAGGTCAGCTCTGATATCTCTTTCAGCGTCTGAAGCTCGCATTTCACGCTGTTTTCAATATACGACGGCACTTTTTCGCCTTTACCTATAAGTTTCACATAGACATTGGCGCTGTTTTCGCATATATCTCTGATGTGACTCCCGAGATCTCCGCCGTTCACCCTGTAAAGCTCCGATACAAAATTGCAGTATTCGGAAACATTTCCTTCACTGCAAAGAACTGCAAAAAGAGCTTTTATAACACTGTCGTCAAGCAACTCTCTGAAAACAGTGAGTGCGCTCAATCTTTCTTTCAGTTGATTCATTCTCATCACCAAAAACAGGGACGAACGGCAATCGTTCGTCCCGAAAAATTAATTCTTGAAAAACTGAGGAAGATAATCCTTGTGAGCTTCCTTCATCTCTTCGAAGCATCTCTGCGCCTTTTCCCAGTCACCCACAAGAGGATGAACAAGAAGTGCATTGAGTGCCGCCGTGTCGGATCCCGTGAGTGCGGCTTCAACCGCATACTTCTCGTAATCCTTGACGATTCTCATAAGTCCCACAACGTGACGGTTGTTGATTTCCTCAACGGGTACGGGCTTTGCACCGTCTTTACCGATAACCGCTGCAATTTCGACAACATCATCCTTATCCATAAAGGGAAGTGTATCGCCGTTCTTAATGTTGACAACGTGAACTTCGTTCTTGTCGTTTGCAATTGCGTCGATAAGCGAAACTGCCGCAAGCGAATACTTGTGTCCGCCTCTCTTGTCAAGAAGTGCAGGCTTTACGACAAGCTCTTCGTCGGAATACATTTCGAGAAGCTGTTCTTCAATCTCCATACAGACCTGTGCTCTGCTCTTCTCATCCTTTTTGAGATGGTCAAGCTTTGCAGCTCTGCAATAATAATACTGAAGGTATGAAGAAGGAATTGCATTAATGGCGGCAAGTGTTTCAAGTGAGAAACCGTCATCCTTGATGTTTTCCATAACCTTCGGAGAGAAGCCCGTCTTTATCATTTCAGGAAGAAGCTCCTTGCCGTCCTTTTTGACGGAAGTAATCCAGCTGAGGTGGTTAAGTCCCACATATGTAAGCTCGCTGTCCTCACCGCTGATTTCCTTTGTATCGTCAATCATGTTGATGGGAACGTTGCAAAGACCGATATTCTTTACATTCGTGTGGTTAAGCACAAACTCCGTAATGATGCCCGAAGGATTTGTGAAGTTGATAAGCCACGCATCGGGACAGATAGCTTCGATTCTCTCACAGATATTCTTCATTACGGGCACGGTTCTAAGTGCCTTGAAAAATCCGCCGATACCGGTTGTTTCCTGTCCGATAAGGTCATATTTGAGCGGAATCGTTTCGTCAAGATATCTTGCAGGAAGCTTACCTACACGAATCTGAGTTACTACAAAATCTGCTCCTTCAAGTGCAGCATCAAGATCATCCGTCATAAGAACTTCACAGTCGATCTCAGCCTTTTTGAGCATACGAACACAAAGATTTCCGACTATCGTACGTTTTCTTTCATCAATGTCCATAAAGGAAATCTTCTTGAGTTTAAGCGAATCTCTCGCCTTAATAAATCCGTCTACAAGTTCAGGACAGTATGTGCTGCCCGAGCCGATTACTGCAACCTTAATCTCTTTCATAACTATCTCCTATCTGTACTTTATTTGACATACGCTTGCTTGATCCAGTTTACACATCCCATAACGGGCGGTTCCGAAAGCTTGATAAACGTAAACTGTCTGTCGCTCTTGCTCTTGATAATTTCTTTGATTCTGTCGAGGTATTTATCCGAAGGAAGTGCCGTCAGAATTGATCCCGAAAGAACAACCTCGATTTCATTTCCCGCAAAATTGAGCTGATTTGCGTGTGCAAGTATAAGCGATGCACTGCGCACTGCCATCTGCTCCATAATCGTTTCCGCCACCTCGTCACCCTCATTGAGAGCCTCGAAGAATGCGGTTATGAGCGCTCTGATATACTCTTCCGCATCATCCGTTTCGAACACGCTGACGGAAGAAAGGAAATCTTCTCTCGTCGTAATACCGAAACGGTCATAATACTTTTCGGTAATGGACGTTTTCTGAAGTCCGAGATAAACCTCGTCGTAAATGGCTCTGTATGCCATCATGGCGATCCAGTGTCCGTTACCCATGTCGCCCGAAAAATCTCCGAGTCCCGCAAGCTGTAACATCGTACCGTCCGAGTCAATTGCATTACAGCAGGTACCCGTACCGTTGTTGAGTCCGATTGCGGCACCGGAAATACTGCCCGCCTTTACAACGATGAAGCCGTCATTGTAAATCTCGAAATTTTCAAGTCCTTTATTCGAAAGTCTTTCGTAAATTGCATCATGCTGGAAGGGATGGTCAACTCCCGCAAGTCCCATAAGTGTAAAGGAAATGTCGGAAAAGCTCTTTCCCGCGGTTGCAAGAAGTCCCGTAATGCCCGACCAGATGATATCGACCGCTTCGTCAAAAGATCCTTCAAGGTTTTCGTGGTTACTGCCGACAGTTTTGTAATCGGCTATAATCTTTTTGTCGTCGTCAAAAAGAGCATAATATGTTTTTGTTCCGCCGCCGTCAACACCTATATAATATCTCATTGTTCATCCTCCGTTGCAAGCTGATACTTTTCAAAAGCTTCTTCACATACATCGTTCACACAATAAATGCCTCTGTGGAAGGGCTCACGGTCAATCCACATTCCGTTCGTGAAATCGGGTACGGGAACGGGCATTGAGCCCATGGCAACGGACTGCTCTGAAAGGCAGGTAATTGCCATCCAGGTTGCCGTATCGTAAACATCGATGGGAGGCTCATGTCCCTCGATAACCGCTTCGGCAAATGCAGAAAGTACAAGGTAGTCCATTCCGCCGTGTCCGCGCTTAACACCGTCGATCACATACTTCTTCCAAAGGGGATGTTCGTATTCGTCGCGAAGTCCGTCCTTGAAGGGCTGCCATTCCTCTTTCTCGAAGCTGTCAAGATATATCGATCCGCAAGCATCCTGATCCTCGCTGTAAATACCCTTTGTTCCTTCGATGACATAGTTTCTCGAATAAGGTCTGGGGCTTGAACAGTCGTGATGAAGGACTACGGTTTCGCCGTTGGCGCATTTTATCATGGTTGTTACGACGTCACCCTGGTTGAAGGGATATTCCGTTATATCGTAATCGGGAGCTTCATTTTTTCGAAGCCATTCGTTGAGTCCTCGTGACTTGCTCGCCATTGAGCAAAGCGTGAGGAATCTGTTTCCTCTGTTGACGCCGAGTACCTTTGCGATGGGACCTAACTGATGAGTCGGATAAAGCTCGCCGTTTCTGCGCATAAAGTTGTAAAGTCTGCCGTGTCTGTTTTCTCTGCCGTGGCAGATTTCTTCACGAAGGTCGTGTCTGTATCCGCCTTCAAGATGTACAACCTCGCCGAAAAGCCCCTGCTTTACCATATTGAAGAGTGCCATTTCGTTTCTGTCGTAACAGCAGTTTTCAAGAAGCATGCAGTATTTGCCCGTTTCTTCCGAAGCTCTGACAAGCTGCCAGCATTCTTCAATCGATGCCGCACCGCCGACCTCCATTGCCACGTGCTTGCCCGCTCTCATGGCATCAACGGCAATTCTCGAATGTGTAATCCACGTTGTAAAAACAAGTACACCCTCAAAATCGTCACGCTTCAGCATCTCTTTGTAATCAAGATACATCGCGGGAGTTTCACCCGTTGTATTCTCTACGATTTCGACGCCTCTTTTTGCTCTGTCTTCATATTTATCGCATACCGCTACCACTCTGACTCCGGGTACGGCAAGGAAGTTTTCAAGCATACCGCTTCCTCTTCCGCTTATACCGACAACAGCAAAATTCACCTTTTTTTCAACCATTTCTTTATCTCCTCATTTGCTGAATTTAAACAACCTTTTAAAAAGTTTTTGCCATCTTCTTAAATATTCACTTACAAACAAAGTAAGACAGTAATCGTATCCGATAAAAGCAACTGCTCCTATGCCCGCCAGTATCGGAACTGCCTTCATACCGTATTCTTCGACTTCGTCGAACTCTATTCCGAAAAATCTCATCATCACCGCATATGAAATAATCATCACGATGACAAAGAATACAGTCTTAATTATTATATCAAGCCATTTTTTCTGAATTTTTGATTCAAGAAACGCTTTCAGTATCGGGTAATAGCCGAAAAAAGCAACGTAAAGTATCGCGGCTTCCTTTGACGGTATTATCAGCAGCGACAGTATTGAAACAGCCGAATAAACACCGAACGCCCACTTTTTTGAAAGCTCAAGAACTGCAAAGACCGTGAGAATACTTGCAACGGCAGGTGCCGCAAGAGTTGCCGACGGAAAAACCGACAGTAAAAACAAAAAAACAAGTGATAATGATGCCGTGATTCCGCCGACTGCCGTTTTTGCGTTCTGTTTCATGCGAAAACCTCCCTTAACAACAGCTTATAAGGTCTCCGCCCATACACTCGCAACAACAGTCCGCACAAAGAAGTCCCGTACATACATCGCAAAAAGATGTTCCTCTCTTTTCGTTCTGTACTGTTCTGTAACCTCCGGAACGCGAATTCTGCATTCCGTCAAATGCAGCCTTGTATTCTCTGTTATCGGGATCTAATCTGCAAGCCGCGGCAAAATTGCCGTAAGCTTCTTCAAGCCAGCCTTTTCTTTGCTGAATGTTGCCTTTAAGATAGTACCATTCCGCCGTCCTCGATGACTCGGGTACTCCGTCAAGAAGCATCTGTGCATCGTCAAGTCTTCCCGCGCGGATTTTTGATCGTATATCTGAAAAATCAGCGGTTGAATTATATGATCCGTAAAATTTCGAATCAGCCGAACCGTAAGAAGAATTCCTGTTGCCGCCGTTACGCGACATAATTATTTCGTCGTATGCTCTGTCAAGCTCTGACATTTTGTTTTTGATAAACTGAGAATCGGGCTGTGCTTCCAGTTCTTCGCCGTACTTTCTCGCAAGAAATCTGTACGCCTCCCTTATCTGTTCATCGGTAGCATTCTGTGAAACTCCGAGAATCTCAAACGGGTTGTTCATTCAACCACCTCCTGTTTGTTTTCGTATTTTTTCAGCACCGAGAGTGCCGAATTGTAAAGTCCGTCAAATAAAATATTGAAAATCAGGTCCGAGAATTTTTTCACCTTTGCATTTTCGAAAGCTTTAACCGCTTCGGATATATTGAGATTCAATATTGCCAGTGAGTACGAGTAAAAATTTTCTCTGTCGGTGAGATACTTTTCTTTTAAAGGATTGAAGTTATTTCTTTTTATATCCTTTTCGACGTCGTCGATGCAATCGATGCAGTAGACAAAACGTCCCGCGAGATATGCCGTTTTGCATATTTCACTGTCAGCGTCAAGTCCCGTATACACTTTTGCAAGAAGCGAAAGTGCCCTTGCCGAACTGTCTGCAGCCTCGTCAAGTGAAGCTTTATTGTTTTCTTCGATTTCTTTTTGCGCTTCCATGGCGGAACGAACTGTTTCTTCTGCCTGCGGCTGAAGCCGTGCAGCTTTTTTGTGCATAAGCTTCGCCGCAGGATAAATCAAGGCAGATAACATCTTTGACAAAAAACCTCTGTCAGACAGATTGTCTTTTATCTTGTAGTAAAAAAGAATTACGGACATATCGGCACAAAATGTGATAATTCTGCTGTCTGTGCCGCAAGACATACATTTCGATGCCGGATTGTAACAGCATCTCGATTTTTTGAAGGTGATACATTCGTCGGTTGCCGATATCATGAGAAGTCCGAAAAACACGGCATCATAACTCAGAAACAGCTGTGCTATCGGAGAATATCTCTTCATAAGAGTTTTGCAAAGAGAGCAGTAAAAGCCTTTGTATACATCATATTCTTTGAATTTCAGTTCCGGCTTATACGCTCTGACATATCCGAGCAAAAATAATCACCCACCGAGATTTTGTTACATAGATTATACAGCATTCTCTGTGAAAATGTATGAACTGTATATGAATTTCAGATTAATGATATTTCGGAAGCCAGTCGCCGTGAGTTTCGATAAGATCGTCACACATCTTTACGATATCGTCGATGGAAAGCTCCGATGAGCAGTGCGGATCAAGCATTGCCGCCTGATAGATATGTTCTTTTTTGAGTGTATGTGCAGCTTCAATCGTAAGAAGCTGAACGTTAACCTCGGTCATATTCATTGCTGCAAGCTGTACGGGAAGTGCAGGCTGTGCACAAGGCTGTACACCGTACTTGTTGACAAGACATGCCACCTCGACACAAGCTTCTCTCGGAAGGTTCGGGATAAGTCCGTTTGTATTGAGAACGTTACCGCCGATCTTGTACGGCACATCTGTAACAATAGCTTCCATTATGTATGAAGCATACTCTTTTGTTCTGGTATGAGATACCTCGCCGTTAAGATACTTCTCTTTTTCGCTGTTCCATCTTGCGATCTGATTGACACATCTTCTCGGATATTCGTCAAGCGGAATATTGTATCTTTCGATAAGCTCGGGATATTTATCCTTGATGAAGAAGTTGTTATATTCTGCGTTGTGTTCACTCGACTCCGTGCAGTAGTATCCGAGTCTTCTGATGTACTCATATCTGACAAGGTCTGTGCAATCCTTGTCGTTTTCAAGCTTTTCAATCGCTCTCTTGCGGATTTCGGGATAAAGATCCGTTCCGTCCGCATCGTAGAGCTCAAGAAGCCAGCCCATATGGTTGATACCTGCGATTCTCTCTCTGATGGGCTCATTGAAGGGAATTTCAAGAGCTCTGAGAAGTCCTCTCGAACAGCCCTGAACACTGTGGCAAAGACCTACTGTTTCAACGCCCGTATATCTCTGCATATATCCCGAAAGCATGGCCATGGGATTCGTATAATTGAGGAAAAGTGCCTTCGGACATACTTCTTCCATATCGGCAGCAAAATCCGCAAGCACGGGAATTGTTCTGAGCGCTCTGAAAATACCGCCGATTCCCGTTGTATCTGCTATCGTCTGACGGAGACCGTATTTCTTCGGAACTTCAAAGTCGATGATCGTGCAGGGATCGTAAAGTCCTACCTGAATTGCATTGACAACAAAGTCGGCGCCTCTTAAAGCATCTTTTCTGTTTTCGACTCCGAGGTACGCTTTTACCGAAGCTCTGTTCTCGTTGATATTTTTGTTGAGCGTATTTACCATGAGCTCGGACTGACTGAGTCTGTCGGCATCGATGTCATAAAGAGCAATTTCACACTCTCTGAGAGCTTCGGAACACATAACATCGCCGAGAACGTTCTTTGCAAATACGGTGCTTCCCGCACCCATGAATGTAATTTTCATAAATTTTCCTCCGATCACAAAATAAATTCGATACAGTCGATTTTGTTAATCTCCTTAGCCTCGGTCTGTGCATATCCGAGTGCCGCCACACCGAAGGCTGAGTGATTGTCGGGAATGTTCATTTTTTTGAGAACTTCTCTGACCGACGGTACATCGCATATGCCGCGAAGCTGATTTATCCACACGGAACCGATTCCGAGTGAATGTGCCGCCACAAAGATATTTTCAAGTGCACAGGCACAGTCTTCCTTGGCGAATTCGTAATCGGTTTCCGCCGTTGCGATAATAACGGCATTCGGTCGGTACATGTCGTACCCGTCACGCTGAAGCTCTTTTTCTATAACAGCACAAAGCTCTTTGATAAGCGCTTCGTTCTGTACGACGGTAAATTTCCACTTCTGATGATTTCTGGCACTCGGCGCCATTCGCGCCGTTTCGGCAATAAGCTTTAAATCATCAAGCGGTATCTTTTTATCGGAAAAGCTCCTGATGCTTCTTCTCTCAAGAATATTTTTTATAGTTTCAGTCATTGTTCATTTCTCCAAGATAGAATGATATCTGTTCACCGATAACATCTGCCATTCTGACGAGTCCCGCATCATTCGGGTGACAACCGTCGGCTGAACAGCAATCTCGGTCAACACCGTGATACAGACTCTTGCCGTCGATGAAGGAAACCAGTCTGTCGCCTTCCGATACCGCCTTCATAAATGTTTCGTGAACGACGTTTCTTCTCCTTGCCGAATCGACCTCGAAGGTGTCGTAGTCGGGACGCGACACAAAGATTATCGGAAGATTCTTATGACTCTCACGAACAGTCCTGTAAAGCTTCTCATGAGTATTTTTAAGGTGCTCGACATTAGGCGCATTGTGGTCATAGTCGCAAACGAAGATGCTCATATCAAGTTCGGAAATATACTTTACGACCGCATCCTCCGCTTTTCCGCTTCCCGAAAAGCCGAGATTTATAAAGTTGCAGTCATATCTTCTCGAAATAATCGCCTGATAGGCATTCCCCGGTCTTGAAGCAATGGCACCCTGAGTTATGGACGATCCGTAATACACAATGTGTTTCTTGTGCTTGTACTTTGCCCCCTCTTTAATGGTGGCCGTCGATTCAAGTCCGATGTAAACCTCATCCACTTTACAGTACGTCGGGAAGTTGATTTCGATATTTCTCATCCGTTTATCGGGAAACATAATCACGGAGTCGTATTCGTTGCCCTTTCTGTCATCGGGCTTGAACACCGAATAAAACTTTCCGTTGACAAACATATCGAATCCGTTCTGTGAAATAAACGACATAAACATGTGTCCCGAATTGAATCCCGGCGTTTTCGCTTTAAGAACAACACATTCGGAATCGGTGGAAAACCTTATTCTGCCGCCCGCCGTGTTGAGATTGAGCTCTGCAACAGATTGGCTCGTTGCTTCAGCAACCTCTTCGGGCATACGGCGGAAGGGCTTGCCGTCGGCTATGTTGTAAAGGCCGTATACTTTAAACGGAGCTACTCTGACAGAGTAAAAATGAAGATCCATCTTTGCAAACGGCGAACTCAGAGAAATCTCGCCGTCCGGTGTTGTGCAACGGTATTTTGCCATAAAGGCTTCCCCCTTTACATGTAGAAAATGTTATCTGCATACTCCTCGAAGATCTTTTTGTTGTGCTCATCGCCGCCGTCGAGGTTTGCACTCATAAATACGGGAGGTACAATGCCGTCGGCAATAAGGATTTCAACCGCTTCGATTACGATTGAGTTGATAAGAGATGCACCGACAGCCGTCGAAGTCGGCCCCATCGACTCGGAGAGTCCGGGAAGCTTGATTGCCGCATCACCGGGTACTCCGCAGTTGTCGATAACGGTATCGCATACCTCGAAAAGACGCTTTCCGCTCGGAGCACGCGACGTTACGGAGTTCGAATGCTGCATGCTTGTAAAGCCGATTACGTATACGCCCATTTTTCTTGCCTCTTCAGCCATTTCGACGGGTACCGTGTTTCTGCCCGAGTTTGAATGTACTATCAGTGTATCACCGGGCTTTACTCCGTTATCCTCAAGAATAATCTTGCCGAGTCCCGGTAATCTTTCAAGCTTGCTGGTCATTGTTACGGGGCGTGTATTAAGCATAAGTCCCGAAAAAAGAATGGGATTGAGAATTGCAAGTCCGCCCGTGCGATAGAATACTTCCTCGGCAAGTATGCCTGCATGAGAGCAACCGAATACAAAAACGCTGTCCTTCCTCTTGATGGTATCAGCGATAACCTTTGCCGATGTCATAATAGCATCCTGCTGTGACTGCCATGCCGTTTCGATCGTTTCGAGTACTTTTGAAATATAAATTTTTCCGTGCATCAAAGACACTTCCCTTTAATAAATATTATCTTCATCATTATATACTATTACGTTACAAAAATAAAGTCTTTTTTTAACTTTTTTATTAAAATAAGGCACCGAAACAACTAAGTTCCGATGCCTTTTTATTATATTTCCGTTTCAAGGCCGTCATAGGCCGTTTCGATGCCGTAGCCGTCCATTTGCTTTTTCAGTTTCTGATGCTCTTCATGAAATGTCTTCGACATATGCGATATACAAAAACGCTTTACATAAGGCTCAAGCGATTTCTTCATTTCTATAACCATCGACAGACTGTTGTGCTCGAAAATTCTGTAATCCCCTTCGCAATTTCCGAGTGTTGCATCAAAAATTGCAAAATCAACACCTTTTTCCTTGATGGCCCTGAACTCGTCGTACAGAAGCCATGCACCGTCGAGTCCGTAAAAAAGAGTTTTCTTATCCGAAGTTATCAAAAAATGAAGTGCTTGTATACTGTGATTCGCTCTGAGCGCCTTTATCTTGTAGCCGCCGATTTTTATTTCCTCACCTGCTTCGGGGGAAAGCAGCGTTGCACCGTTTTTTTTCAGCATCCTGACGGTCTTCGGATTCAGATGATCGTCGTGAGTATGAGTATTCAGCACGTAACGTATCTTACCGATATCAACACCGAAGCTCTCAATCGCATCAGGTACACAAGGTCCGGGATCAATCAGCAGCACATCATCTATCAGCAACGATGCATTACGTCTGTACTGAGCATCGCCTTTTTTGTCGTGCTTCCAGTCTGCTGCACCCGTTCCGAGAAACAGAATTTTCATACGCTATTCTCCAGTATTTCTTTAAGTATGGGATAAACCGTCTTTGCCATTCTGTAAAAGCCGAGATCATTGGGATGACAGCAATCAACGGTACACGTTTCTCTGTCCTTTGTTCCGAAGAAGTCCTTGCCGTCGATGAAGTAGACGTTGTTATCTCCGCTCTTTACGGCATTGTCGTACGTTTCTTTTATAATCGCTCTTCTTTCATCCGCTTCGCTCATATGCTCGTAATTCGGAGCAGTCATCATCACCACGGGAAGTGTCGGCTTCGCTTCTCTCATCATTCTGAAAAACGGCTCATGCGTCCTCCTCAGAAAATCCGCCGTCGGCGCATTGTGGTCGTAGTCAAGCACCATGAGGCTTAAATCCATCTGCGAAAACAGCTCGGCAAATTCCTTCTGCCCCTTGCAAAAGCCCGAAAAACCGTAGTTATAGTATTCGCTGTCAAGCCACTTCGACAAGAGGGCCGTATAAGCATTTCCGACGCTTTCCGAACATCCGCCCTCCGTTATCGACGATCCGAAGAAAAGCATCGGTTTTTCGTACGTGTACGGTGTCGGCGACGAAATTTCCGCTCCGTCATCAATCTCGACGGTTATGTCGATGACTCTTTCGTTTCTCGGAAACAGTACGGTTATATCCTCGTCTTCACCGCTGAGATTGAACTCCGATGAGAAAACCGTCTGCTCATACTCCGTAGGATTTACAAGTCCGAGAAAACGTGTATCTTCTCTCATTCCCGAAAAAACATTTGCCGAAAGGCACGCATAAATCGACATCCCCATATCGGGAATGTTCCTCGCAAGCTCGACGGTGACTTTAAGCTTCTTCGTGTTCGTCCTAAAACGAAGCCTCGCCCCCGGAGTTCTTCCCCCTAAGTGCGTAAAGCCCATCTTTTCTCTCATTTCAAGCGGTACCCGCTCAACGGTATGAGTTTTGTCAAAATTATATATTCCGTAAACCTTCAAAGGTTTATCGTACATCGAATATTTCATGCGCACCTCCTTACTTGTACTCGATATCCGTACAGATGAATCCCGTATTCCTGAATTCATCGGGATTGTGTCTGACAATATAATCAATATACGAATCAATTATCCTCGCCGTAAGTATATATCCCGACGGATTCAGATGTCCGTGAAGATAAAAGTGATTTCTGAATTCCTCACCGTACACGGGGCCGTACTTGTTAAGGTCAATGACATACGCATTGTCAAAATAATCGGCAAGCGCATACATCGTATCAACCATTTCCTTTGTATGCCATTCCTTGATGTCATAATCCATATTCGGGAAGGTGACAAAGAAAAACTTTGAATCGGGACTGATTTTCTTGTATCTGTTTACGATTTCACCGTAGTAACGCACAAAGGTTTCTCTGTCGGTGCCGATATCGTCGGTTGTTCCGATTTCCATTTTTGCGTTGACAATATCATTTACACCGAGCGCAATCACGTACGCCTGACACTTTTTCTCCTCGTCCCACATACCGTTTTTCTCCGCGAAGCTCTCCACGTACTCCCTGGCAGTCATTCCTCCGCGTGAGAAATTATATGCTTTAAGACCGTTTTTTCTCGCAATATACTGTCCCCACGAGTACTCGTAAAGGTCATGATATCCCGTGCCGTTTTCAGTGCGTGTTTCGAATTCGCCCGATGACAGACTGTCGCCGACAAACGCAATCGTTCTGAATATCGATGTATTGCTGTATCCGTCCGCCCATCTGTCGAGAGGCTTTTCGTCGGCATTGTAAAGCTCTTTTTTCCAATCCATATTTTTCACCGCTGTTACTTTACACGTTTTTTGATTTTGTTGAGCTGACTGTTCATTTCGAGAAGCTCTTCCTTCGTAAAGCTGATGTTTACCATGCCGATCATGGTCGTAAGACGAAGCACGGTAAATCCGCCGAGCATCTGAAGCATTGCGGGCTGTAATTCGAATCCTGCCGCCTTCTTTTCTCCGCTTCCCGCTCCCATCTTCTTTTTGATGGTAAGTCCCAGTTTAAGCGCCCATATCTTTCCCTTGAAGCTCTTGAGAATGTCGCCCATTTTGTCGTTGAGAGAAAATCTGCCTTCGGGTGCATCGATGTCAAACCAGTTGAGCACCGCGCCTTTTTCTTTGAGCACATAATCCTCGTTCACGGTGTCAACCTTGCGGATTACACCGCTGTCTTTATATTCACCGGCGACAGCCGTTATTTCGGATTCGCCCTTGTTCCGGACCTCGAACTTGAAGAAGTGATCGTCTGCCGTCTTTTTACCGATTGACTCACCGTTAACGAAAAGCTCGACCTCGGGAAGATTCGAATATACGGTAACAGTCGTTACGTCCTCGACTCTGTCAACATATCTCTTTGAGCAAAGATGCACAAAAGGCTCATCCGAAAGCCATGCCTTATAGGCGTAGAAGGAGTCCTTCTTATACTTTCTGTCCATCGTCACAAGTCCCTTGTGATTCTGTCCGTTTTCTCCGCCTTCCGCACGTGCATCGGCACCGAAGTCAAACATATTCCATACATGAGTTGCCCAGATGTACGGACGGGTGAAAAGCTGTTTTATAAGCTCTTCGTGATAATACGACTGGTATTCCTCCGTGTAATCACCCTGAACGGGATTCGAAGTATGCCAGTTAAGCGCTTCACAGCCGTATTCGCTGACACCGATGGGCTTCTTCGGATATTTCTTGTGGAAGTT
>JAZSPN010000011.1:0-6284 GCA_045537495.1 Acutalibacteraceae bacterium | reverse complement strand
TGCATCTGAAATGAAGCAGATTGCGTGCAGTCGGGGATTTCTTCTCTGCAGGCATACTGTCGTATGGCAAAGAGAAAAATCCGAGAATGTGCGTGAGATGCTTTATTTCAGACATATTGGATTCCCGTTTACAAAAGTATATGTTTATGTTACAATTATCTCATAAAAGCTTCGGCGGATTGCCGTAACGGAAATTTTACCGAGGAGGTAACGTGAAATGCTGTTTAATCTGTTCAAACGAATAATGAGAAAAGCTTCCGACAAAACGGCGTTAACGGAAGAGGAAAAGCAGTGGAACAGAATGTGGGAAATGTGGGCTTACGGCGAAATAAAATCTCCGTACAATGAGCTTATGAACTATCATGGCGAAGTTAACAACGGAGGACACGCACAGTATTTTGAAAATACGGCAGTCAACGGTGATCTCTTCGAGGAAATGAACACTTTATTCTCTCTCCTTTCAAAAGAGCTTTGTGAAAATCTGAAGAAAGCATACGAGGCACATCTTTTGTTGGAGGAGAATGCAGACAACGAAGATGCAAAGGCCGTCATCGACGAGTGTGACGGTGTTTTTTCGGAGAGGGAAGCGGAGATAAACGGGATTCTCAATGACCTTTGCCGAAAGTTAAAAGAGGAGAATTTATTATGAGCTCTGCAATGATAGCGGTTTTAGTGGGCGTTTTGCTTATAGGCGTCGGTATCGCGAACAGAAAAGGAAACATATCGTCGCTTCATTCGTATCACCGACACCGCGTTACGGAGGAGGACAGAATTCCTTTCGGTAAGAGAGTGGGACTTTCGATGATTATTATCGGCTGTTCTGTAACGGCAGACGGAATTCTGACTGCCGTAACAATACATAACGGCAACGAGATTTTCATGAAGGTCGGCATCGTGATAATGGTTGCGGGACTTGTGGCGGGACTTATAATGTGTTTTGCCGCCATGATAAAGTACAACAAAGGTATATTTTGATGCAAGACACGGGGCTGTAAAACATACGTTTTTCAGCCCCGTGCGTATTATTTAAACAGTGTTTTTGTTCCTGCAATAAATTCGAACGGCTTGAAGCCTGCTTCGAGTGCGGGAGAATTTTTTGCGAGAATGAAGTTTCGGTTGTCGGCATCCATGAATCCGGGATCCTTGAAAACGGCATTGTTGTAATAACCTCTTGCCGTCATGGTGACGATGTTCGTTCTTTCGAAGATTTTTGTGGATTCGTCGGAGTAAACATTGCCCTTGTGTTTAAGGTCCCAGTATACATTTGAGTCGTCGGTAAACCAATTCTCTTCGGTGGTGCTGTAATACATCGGTACGTCGTCGCCGTAGAGAATGTTGTTTTTGAAAAAGAGGGAATTGTGGTCTTCCTTTCGGGTGATTCGCATTATTCCGTCACCGCCGAAAGCGAAGATGTTGTTTCTTATCATGTTATCTTTTCCGTAATGCTGATGGAAGCACTGAGAAGAGCAGTCGTAGGCAAGATTATTCTCTACGAGGATTCCGCTTGAGCCTTCGTCGAGATAGATTCCCCATCCGCCGTAGCCCGACGCACCGCCGTAGCAACCGACGTTGTAGATGATGTTTCCGCTTATGACCGTATCGGGCTGTATGCCGAGAGTATAAATGCCTCCCATATCGGAAAGCCAACCGTTGCCGATATTATATATCAGGTTGTTCGAAACATTTATTGCGTTGGTCGGATTTTCGGCATAGCCCCACATCCAGCCGACGGAAATTCCCGTGTACCAGCCGTCGTGAATTTCGTTGTGAGCTATTTCGCAGTCGGAAGCGTGAATGAGCGCAACGCCGATGGCACCGTTGAAAATACGTCCGTACCTGCTGATGCGGCAGTCATAAACTCTGATATTTTTCGTGGTTGCGGGAATGCTGTAATTTCCTTTGATCTGGACGGCGTTAGCACCGATGTTTTCGAATTCGCAAGATTCAACCGAGGAATCCGTCACGTTTGCCCCCATTAAAACGGCGGAGTTTGAAAGGTTGGTGAATTCACAGTTTATGAAGCTGATGTTTTTTGAATCTTTCACTTCGATGGCGGCAGGCTGATCGTATGCCGCCTGAGGGAAGTTGGGCTTGTACTCTATGTTCTTTTGGAGAGGATGCTCCGCTCCGTTTTCCGTCTGAGGAGTGCCCGTCCAGGTGCCGTCAGCCATGGACCAGTCGGTTTTGGTGAACTTTATGCCCTGAAAGCTGATGCCGTCGATGTCGGAAATTTCGATCAGCTTTTCGGTAGCGCCCGTATACAAAACGGTATTTTCCGCCGTGTCACCGTCTTCGGGAATGTAGTAGAGCTTTTCTTCGGCTCTGTCAAGATACCATTCGCCCGGAAGTGATAATTTTTCACGGACATTCTCGAAAATGAAGTTATCGTTTACTCTCAAAGTAAGGCTTGAGGGCTTTTTCAGCTCCACTCTGCCCGAAGATAAATCGACCGAAGAAATCGGAAGCATTTCGTCGTACCAGTAATGCTGAACGCTGATGTATACGTCGCTTAAATTCGAAAAATTCCCGACGTCGTTTTTATCCGCATAAAATGCTCCGTAATTCTCCCAGACGTCAACCTTTGCGATGATATCCTTTTCGTCAACCGATTTGACGGAAAAGGCACCTTCTTTCGGGTATTTTGAAAGAGGCAGACGTCTTTCGCCCTTGAAAAGAGATTTAAAATATCCGTCTTTTTCGATGTCGACATCCGATACCAGCGCGTGTACACCGTTGATGACGGTGTTTTCCCATGTGTCGATTGCTCTTCCGCCCGTGAAGGTGACATCCTCCTCGGGGAATGAGCGGTAAGTGACGTTTGATTTGTCGTCGGAGCCGAAGATGAGCGACTCCTCGAAACGGTATTCACCGCCTCGAAACCAAACGGTGACGGCAACATCCGAGGGGAGTTTCTTCAGACGGTTTTTGGCCTCTTCAAGAGTTTTCAGCGGTGCATTCTCGGTGCCGGGGTTTTCATCGTTGCCTTCGGGAGATATGACGAGATCATATTCGTTCATGTGAAACACTCCTTCATCGTACGGAATTTTTTCCGTCTGTTGCGGTACGGGATCGAATTTTTTGTCGGTGAATTCGAACGGACAGAATATGGCGCTCAGCATGGTGAAAATCGCAGTAATTACGGACGTTAATTTACTGAAAAAAGAGGACATAGATTCATTCCTTTCCGACTTCGGTATTTACATTAGTATAAATTTATGCCCTTTGCTTGTCAAGAGCCAAACGAGAAGGTGAAGGTGAGCTTTTCTCTTCTGTCGGTGAGTGCAACACCGTCGGTTCCCTGCCAAACGACAAGCTCTTTTATCCTTTCGCCGTCTTTGTATAACGGTGTTCCGCGAAGACGCAGCGTAAAGCTTCCTTCCTGAAGATTACACTCGATTATCTCGAATCTTGTGCCGTTTTCGAAACGTCCCTTCGTTCCGCATAAATAGACGAAGCTGTGTTTTTCCGGCGGTAATTCATCGTCGGTACTGTCGACGGCGACGGAGAGATAATAGCCCCCGTCGTAGAATTCCCTGAATTGCGGTCCTTCCTTCGGGTTAGTAAGAAAGCATACGGCAACGGCGATGATTGCGATAATTGCCGTTACAATAATCGGAAGGGCAGGCTTTTTATAGCGGAGTACCGACTTTATTCTTTTTTTGACATCGGACTCTCCGAAGGCGACGGGATTTACGGGCTGAAAACGGCGTTTTGCGCTGCACGACAGCAAAGCCTCGGAATAATCCGCCTTCTGCACGGTGTCGAAATCTCCGATGACCTTTTCGTCGCATGAAAGCTCGATGTCGCGGCAGAAAAGAGAATAGCTGAGCCACAGAAGGGGATTGAACCAGTGAACGGCGAGAATGAAAAATCCGAGGGGCTTTATAAGGTGATCTTTTCTTTCGATATGAGCTTTTTCGTGTGCAATGACAAATGCCGCATCCTTTTCGTTCATGCCGGAGGGAAGATAAATTTTCGGCTTTATGATGCCGAGAACAAAAGGTGAGGGGATATTTTCACATTCGTAAATGTTTTCACGCTTGAGAATTGCCGTGCTTACCTTTTTGCGTATACGGACATAACCGATTGCCGAATAAATGAACAGTGCGACAACACCGACCGACCAAACGGCGGAGAGTATGAAGGTTATCACCCGGAGCGGATTTACGCTGTACGAGGGATCGGGAATGAAGCTGTCGGTTATTACGGGATTTATAACATTGTTGATAAGAGGAAACCCCGAATCAATCTGAGGGAAGCTGTCCGTCATTATTGAGGGACTTACCGTTTCGGCGGACGGGATAAGACTGAATTCACTCTCGAAGAAAAAGGGCACGATGAGCCGTATTCCGACAAGTGACCAGAGAAGAACGGCGGTGCGTTTCGGAGCTTTTTTGAGAAGCAGCCGTAAAAGCAGTACGGCGAAAACGATGAAGACGGACGAAATGCTCATGTTGAGTACCGTGAGAAACAGAGTGCTCATTACGATTCTCCTTTCCTGTAACGGTCGATCATTTTCTGGACCTCATCAATTTCTTTGTCGGATATCCCGCGGTGCTTCGTAAACGCTGCAACGAAAGCGGGAAGCGAGCCTTCGAAGGTTTTTTCGACCATTTCGTCGATTTCGGATGCCTGCACCTCGTCCTTTGAAACGAGAGAAGAAACGACGGTGTTTTCGTTTTTCAGAACACCTCTTTCGGACAGCCGTTTGATGACGGTGTATGTGGTGGTCGGCTTCCAGCCGAGTCGTTCTTTGCAAAGAGTGACGAGATCACTGCTTTTGATCGGTTCTTTTTCCCAGAGAATCAGGCAGAAACGGTATTCGCTTTCGAATATTTTCGGTGTGCTCATACAATTACCTCCTCTAATGTGTTAGAGTACATTCTCACTCTAACACATTAGAGTTGATTTGTCAATAAAAATCGTCAATAAATTTCAATGCCGTTTTCGTTATTTTTTCAAAAAATAAAAGCAACTTTTATAATACGGTTGTATTGAAATGTTTGTGCGGTTGTGATATGATAAAGAAAAAACGGAGGTTTTATTATGGCAAAGTGGAAAGTCGGCATTATCGGTAACGGCGGAATCTGTAAGGGAGCACATCTTCCCATCTACACTTCCGACGAAAGACTTGAGGTTGTTGCGGTCTGTGACATCATCGAGGAAAGGGCACAGTATCTTAAAGACAACTATTTCCCGAACGCAACTGTTTACACGGATTACAAGGAGCTTCTCAAGGACGAATCCATTGATTCTGTTGATATCTGTACACCGAACTATCTTCATTCGATCATCGCAATTGCGGCTTTCGAGGCAGGCAAGCATGTTTTCTGTGAAAAGCCCGATGCCGTCGATGTTACGGAAGTGCTCAAAATGAACGAGGCTGCAAAGAAGGCGGGCAAAACTCTCATGGTTATGAGAAACAACCGCTTCGTCGATGCTTCCGTTTTTGCAAAGAGCTACATCGAAAAAGGCAAGATGGGCGACATCTACTGCGGAAGAGCAGGCTGGCAGAGAAGAAGAGGCATCCCCGGCAAAGGCGGCTGGTTTACGACGAAGGCTCAGTCGGGCGGCGGTCCCCTCATCGATCTCGGCGTTCACATGATCGACCTTGCAATCTGGCTCATGGGCAGTCCCACTCCCGTTGCCGTTTCGGGTAACACATACATGAAATTTGCAGACAACGATTCATCCGATTCCGTAAACTCCGATTTCGGCGACAAGAACAAGAACGGCACATTCGACGTCGAGGACCTTGCAATGGGTATGATCCGCTTCGATAACGGTGCTGTTCTCCAGATCGAATTCAGCTGGGCTTCCAACATCAAGGAAGAAAGTCGCTTCGTTGAGCTTCGCGGAACAAAGTCGGGTATGTGCTGGAGAAACGGTGTTCTCGAAATCTTCACCGAGGAAGACGGTCAGCAGATTAACCTTGCCGTTCCCAACTGCAAGGAAACAAACGGACACAGAAATAACCTCAAGCACTTCTACGACGTTGTCATCGAAGGAAAAGAGCCGAATTTCGTTCCTCAGCAGGGCATCGACATGATAAAGATTCTTTGCGCCATTTACGAATCCGCAAAGACGGGCAAGGAAGTCACGCTTTAATTGAAAATTTTTCGGGGCTGTTTTTCACAGCCCCGTTTGACTGTCGATAAAGTCGTCATAACGTGCATAACTTCAATATAAAGCAAAATACATAGTTGCTTTCAATGAGTCGCCTTGTGTTGCTATGATTTTATTTAAAGTTAAATATTATATGCACTTGCCCCTTTTTTCGCCTC
>JAZSPN010000088.1:0-14046 GCA_045537495.1 Acutalibacteraceae bacterium | reverse complement strand
AAACCAAGTGTATCAAACCTTTCTTTACGTCTGCTATGCTGTCATTACATTATATTACAATACCGAGAATCGGACAATCAGCTTACCGTAAGTGAGAAACAGTGTGACTTGAGATTTCCTGAAATAATCCTTTCTTCAACAGCTTTCATGATCATCTGACGGAATGTGTTTCCGAGCATAACCTTGTCGCCCACTCTGATCTTTCGTACATATCCTATATCTCCGCGTGCACCGTCGTGATCTTGTATCTCTATCCAACTGCCGGGCGAACCGCTGAGAGTTATCTGCTTACTCTTTTCCTTTGTTGAATTGTAGAATGCAATAACCTTCTTGAATTCTTCGCTTGTTATCGTGAATACATAAGGACCTGATTTCTCGGGACTTACAATTCCTCCCGAAAGATTCGGATAATCACTTCCGCCCCATGTATCCTGTGCACTCGACGTCTTTCCCGCACAGCTTGAATAGAAGGGAGTAAATGCCGTCTTTCCCGTCGATGTGTATGCGAGATATTCTCCGAGGACTTCGTCAATAGCCTTGTTAATGTACGATATATTTCCGTAAGTATCGGGATTGTTTTCGTAACAATTAATCTTGTCTGTGCGTATAGCAAAGTCGTAATATTTTACGTAAGTATATATGGCAACTACCTGCGCCTTGATAGCTTCGCCCGTGGTCGCCTTACAGTTTCCGCCGAATTCCTTAATGACCGCCCTGCGCATGAATTCCTTTGTTGAGTAAACGGTGGATCCGTACTTTACGGAAAGCGGAGGAGTTTCTCTTCGAAGTTCCGTGCCGGGGAAATAGTGGCTTAAAATCTGTTTGTAGTTCCAGTTGTAGGCACCTGCAGAATTACCGTATTCTACGGCTCCCATCTGACTAAAACCGACGCCGTGTCCGTATCCGTATGCAGTAAATGTGAAAACACAGTTGCCCGTCGGTATTGTATTCGCCGTTGTACTTTCTTCGGCATTCTCGACATTCTTCTTCGTCGTCGTTTCCGTTGTCGTTTCCTTCGTGGTAGTTTCCTTGGTCGTGGTTTCCGTCGTCGTTTCCTTCGTGGTACTTTCCTTGGTCGTGGTTTCCGTGGTAGTTTCCTTTGTTGTAGTTTCTTTCGTCGTGGTTTCAGTTGTTGTTTCCTTCGTGGCGGTTTCCTTAGTTACCTCTTCCGTCGCCTTCGCCGTAGTCGAAGGTGCATCTTCAACATCGTCATCGTTTTCATAAGGAGAAGGTGTTTCGTGATATATGCCCGCCGAAGCATTTTCGAAAAGCTTCGCATAATCCTCCTCGGATACAGATTCCGTTGTTTCAACAGCAGTTTCTTCCGCCGTCACATCAACAAATACGAATTCGTCAACTGCCGTCGAAGTCTCTGCCTGTATGCTGTCGGAAGCTGTATTGCGTGATTCAAAAAATGCCGCAACCTCATCCTTGAAATAGAATCCGATAAGAAAACTGAGTATAAGTGCGATTGCAACACATACGGTTATCTTCAATGCGACACTCTTTTTCTGTTCTGCAATGTCCGCACCGTCGGCACCTGCTTCTTCATAAAGCTTTACGGGAAGCATTTCGACTCCTTCTTCGGGAACCAGTGTACCGTTTGCGTAAGAGATAACAAGCGAATACAGCTCGTTCGTCGCAACAAGAACAAGATCGTTTGCGTTTTCACCGGGGAGAGCTAAAATCTTTCTCGTCAGCGCACGTTCCTTGTCGGCAAGTGCAACACAGATAAACATCTCCTCTGTTTCGGAATCGGAATAAATGTTGGAAATAACCGCACCGAGTTCCGTTCCTATTTCGGAACGGGAAGTTTCCGCAAGTCTTACGATACGTTCCTGAACGGAAGCTTCGCCTTCATCGACATCGTCCTCTGCCGAGAGAATAAATGCCTCTCCGCACAGCGGATGATTATGTATCGAGGTTGCAATATAACGGCTTGTCTGCGTCGTCGGAAGTGCAACGGCAAGCTCATTCTGTGAAAGAACGTTAACCGCTTCAACAAAACGCTCATCGATGTCGGGAACCTCTCTCTTTTGAGGCGTCACCGACTTCACAACGGCATCAACCGCCGTTTTGGTTTCGTCGGAGAAATAATTTCTGACACCGCCGTCTATCATTTCGGCAGTAATTTTTTCATCAAGGGGAAGATATACAAGCGTCTGTTTTCCGCTCTTTACTGCAAAACCCGAATAAAGACCGTCAGATGAAATGAATACCGTGGCATCCTTGGGCATAAGCGCATGTGCCTTGAGCGAAGAATCTGCCGTATCGGAATTATTTCTGATCTGAGAAACTACCGCAGAACAGATTTCACCGCTGATACCGAGTGCCTTGAGCAGTGTCCATTTCTGTTCGAGGAAGCTCTGCTTGTCGGCAGCGGCAACAATAATTCTTGCCCGCGAAAAAGCTCCCGACATCTCGCCGAAAAATGATCTCGGATTGTCAAAAACCCTGAACTTTTCGGTCTGCGTGCCGATTTCACTGAATGTCTTATGTATCATCTGCTGCGGTAAAGTCGGCACATTCGCCTTATCCTTGACTATAGCAAACAATTCAACTTTCAAAATATGTACCTCCCATATCCTTGTGCACCTCTTTCACCCTGTGCAAAGGAAGCTTCGGCTTTGCCGAAATTACTCGTTAGGAATCCATTTTTCTGCTTTTGCATACGGATTCGCGATACCCTTGACCGCATAATACTTGTCGGGATATCTCGGATTCGAATTAGCAGTAGCTCTCGTGACATCAACTTCTGTCGATTCACCTTCTCTGACAAGTCGTCCGACCACAACAAGTCTTGCCGTACCGAAATCATAGCAGCAGGTAGACAGCGTGAGAAGCTTGTCTGTCGGAAGAATGTCAACGCCCGTGGAATAGAACTTACGCTGATCAAGCTGTTCAATATATTCTGCACATTCAGCCTCATCCTTAAGCTGAGTGAAAATATAATGGAAATAATATCCCGAAGGATCATATGCTCCGTCTGCAAGGAAAACCGCATAAATCTTGAACGTATGCTTTGCATACATCGTTTCAAGGTTGATTACGGGCGCCTTCTTGAAGCCTTCGATTGTTCTGTAATTTTCAAGCTCACCGAAAACAAGATCGTCGTACTCCATGTTGTGACCGAAAATACTTGTATTGTAATCAAGGCTTGCATACGTGTTCTTGTAGTTTACGAACGGACAGCCGTACTTCGTCTTTTCGCCGAAGAAGTTACGTGTAAGATACTTGTCATTATCCTTACCCTGAACTACCGGCATTGCCATATTCGTTCCGGGAATAGAAAGATATCCGTAGAAATCGTTGTTTTCCGCATAGAACTGTGCAAGATTGTATCCTGCACCCTCGGGAAGCTGAGTGTCACCGATTGAATTTTCGTCTACGGGATTCGAGAGAAGCTCGTCAATCTTCGTATTTCTCTGCTTTTCAAGATACGGCTGAACAAGATAAATGTTGCCGATTATGCCAAGACATACAATGATAACCGCCGTCGATACAAGGAACAGAACTTTTCTGAAAATCTCAAAAACACTGTCGTCCTTCGTGGGAATGAAACGCGACTTCTTCGCCTTTTTCTTTGCAGGCTTTCCGGCAGGTTTCTTCTGAGCAGGCTTTTTCTGTGCGGGAACATCCTTTTTCTGCTCGGGCTTCGGCTTTTTCTGTGCCTGAGAAGCGGACGCCGCCTTGATAGCATCACTCAGACCGTTATCTCCGCCATCACCGATCTTGTCAAGCGAAAGCGTGAAGTTTCCGCCATCGGAAGCACCGCCGACAACACCTTCCTCCGCATCCATAGCTTCTTTCACCGCTTCGGTAAAACGCTTTCTGGGCTCGTCCTCTTTCGTTGTATCGGAATATGAGGAAATATCCTCCACTTCTTCCTCTTCCGCAACAGCCGCTTCCGACTGTGCCGGTGTTTCTTCAAGAGCGCCCTTTATTTCCTCATCGGGATCAATGTTCGTAAGGCTCTCGAGAAGAGAGTCGAAATCCGATGTGAGATCATCAAACGATTCACCGTAAAGCTTGTCGAGAAACTCATCGGCACTTTCATCTCCGAAACCGCCGTCCGAAATGCTGTCGAGGAATTCGTTTACTTCCTTGCTTATCTTTTCGTCTGAAGTTTCCGCTGCCTTCACTTCATTGTTATCTTCCGTTGCATCCATGTTTGTAAGTTTTTCTTCGTTACTCAACTTTTATTCCTCCTAACCTTGCGGTTTCCACTGAACGCTGTTTTTATAGGGATTTGCCTGACCTACCGCATTGTACCAAGCCTGAGGTCTGCGGTAATCGGGATTGTCTGTTACCAGTGAAGGATCAATCTCTTCGCTCTCTCCGTCACGAAGCATTCTCGCCACAAGAACAAGTCTTGCCGTGATCCTCTTTCCGTTGACGTGGAAGTTATACGAACACGTCGATAAAGTAATTATCTTATCCGTCGGCTGTACATCGACACCCGTATGATACATCACACGCTCGTCAACCTGTTCAAGATATCCGACCATATCCTCCTCTGTCATATCCGGATAAATATAATTGAAAACATAGCCGTTATCGTCATTTGCATTTATTGTCGTGGCAAATATTCCGAAAACCTTGAACTTGTACGTGTTGTACATCGTGTCATAAACAATTATCGGATTCTTCTTGAAAAACTCGGGATCCTCGTACTTTTCCAGGTCGTAAAAAACCTGTTGACCGTCTTCCGTCGTGTGTCCGTAAAGAATGGTGTTACGGGAAAGAGTATACTTTCCGCAACGGTAATCGAGAAATACATTTCCGTATTTTGTGAATTCGCCGTAAAAGTCGTTTTTGAGATACTTGTATTCACCCGTTCTGCCGTTGTCCTCGCTGTTCTGAACAACCACCGTATCAATCGACGTTCCCGGAATCTTTATCCAGCCGACCGTATCGTCGTTCGCGGCATAAAGAGGTTTAAACCACTCACGCATATCCTCAAGATACTGTTTGCCTCCGTCACGTACGACAACGGCACCGATAACGCTCTGTCCGTCACTGCCCTTTCGGAAGGTTTGCGGTATCTCCTCATTTTCGGGAACGGCAACCGCTTCCTGTGAATCGGTATAAACAACGATATTTCTTATCGTTACTCCTATTCCTCCGATAAAGACAAGGAGAAAAACCGCGGACAGAATAAGCATCGGCATATTGAGTGCAGATTTCTTTTTCTTTTTTTTACGATTTGTGTCAGCCATTGTTCTTCCTTTCGGGATATCAATACTTTTTTGCACTGACAAGTGCCGTCATAAGTGCTTTCGATGCGGTAACATATCTGTTGTATTCACGGTCATCGCGTCCCGTTCTGAACTCGACGGCACGAACACCGTCCTTGTCACAGACTCCGATGAAGCTGAGCCCCGACGGCTTTGTTTCTGTTCCGCCCGGCCCTGCAATTCCCGTCACGGAAACCGCTATATCCGCACCGCTGAGTTCTTTTACCCCTCGTGCCATTTCACGTGCCGTCTGTTCACTGACAGCTCCGTACTCGGCAAGTGTTTCTTCTCTGACGTTAAGAAGCTTCGACTTGATTCCGTTTGAATACGAAACCACTCCGCAATCAAAAACTTCCGATGCCCCGGGCACCTCCGTAAGCCTTTTCGAAATAAATCCTGCCGTACAGCTTTCGGCAAAGGCAACGTGAAGTCCCTTCTTTTTAAGCTCGGCAACAAGAGCTTCCTGGATGCTGTCTGTATCTATACCGTAAATGTAATCGCCGAGTCTTTTTTCGATCTCGTCAATTACGGGAGAAATCAGCCTTTCCGCTTCTTCTGCCGAATCGGCATAAGCCGTTACCCGAAGGAGTGCCTCCCCCTTCTTTGCGTAAGGGGCAACCGTCGGGTTGGCGCTCTCCATAAGATCGGATACCTTTTCCGCCATGGCACTTTCTCCGATACCGTAAGTTCTGACAGTATGAGAGATTATCGTGCCGCTTGTCTTTTTAAGAAGAAACGGACGTACCGATTCCTCGAACATCGAAACCATTTCCCCGGGAGGTCCCGGCATAAGTATTGCACATTTGCCGTCCTTTTCCATTGCGACTCCGGGTGCAGTTCCGTTGTTGTTTATAAAAACTGTTCCTCCCGCGGGAACCTGTGCCTGTTTTTCGTTTGATATAGGCATTTTGAGATTCTTCGATCTGAAAAATGCGGAAATACTCTCGAGAATGTCGCTGTCGGTGCGAAGAGTAAATCCCATGACCGAGCAACAGACCTCCTTGGTTATGTCATCGGCAGTGGGACCAAGACCTCCCGTCAGAATAACATAGTCGCTTCTTGAAAGAGCCGATCTGATTTCTTCTGAGAGTCTTGACGGGTTGTCCCCGACGGTGCTTCTGTGAAGTACCGATATACCGAGTGCCGCCATTTCTCTTGAAAGATACTGTGCGTTGGTATCAAGAATATCTCCGAGAAGAAGCTCTGTACCAACAGAAATAATCTCACATGATGCCATGCCTTTTATCGCTGTCCTTTCAGCCGTTTATAATAACCGTGCGTACCGAAGCGGTCGCTTCCTCTATGAGTGAATCGGAGTCAAGCAGATTCTCCGCCTGCTCAACGTAGTAGGGCTTCGGCTTTGTTCTCGGATGTTTCGGCGTGAACACCGTACAGCAATCCTCAAACGGTAAAACTGAAATGTCGAATGTATCTATTTTTCTGGAAACCGTAATAACCTCGTTCTTGTCCATGCCGATAAGAGGTCTGAAAACGGGCATGGATACAACCGAATCCGTACAGGCAAGCGCATAAAGCGTCTGGCTTGCCACCTGACCTACGGACTCACCCGTGATCAGTGCACCGCAATCGTTTTCGGTTGCGATTTTTTCCGAAATTCTCATCATGTATCGGCGCATGAGAATGGTGAAAAGCTCCTCGGGACACTTGTCCTTTATCTCTTCCTGAATTCTTGTAAAGGGTACAACGTGCAAACGGATTCTTCCGCTGTACGCCGCAACCTTACGAAGAAGGTCGTGAACTTTTTTTTCGGCACGTTCGCTGGTATAAGGAGGCGAAGCGAAATGTATTGCTTCCAGCTGAAGTCCTCTTTTTGCCATCATCCATGCCGCAACGGGGCTGTCGATGCCGCCCGAAATAAGTATTGCCGCCTTGCCCGCAGAGCCTATGGGCATACCGCCTGCACCCTTTATCTGATTTCCGTGGATGAACGCGGCGTTGTCGCGGACTTCAATATTCACGGTGAGATCGGGATTATGTACGTCAACCGAAAGATGCGGATATTTTGAAAGAAGAACTCCTCCCATTTCCATACAAATTTCAGGTGACGTAAGCGGGAACTTTTTATCTGCTCTTCTGGCGTTAACTTTGAAGGTTTTTGCTGCCAGAAGCTCATCCTCCAGGTAAATACCCGTCTGCTCTCTGATAACGTCCATATCCTTTTCAACCGACAGTGCCTTAGAAAGACCGACAAAGCCGAAAACCTTTGAACAGATTTCAACGGCCTCATCCATATCGACCTCTTCGTCGGGAATTGCAGTTACGGTAGACTGAGCAATATGGAACTGCCATGTGCAAAGAGAGTTAAGACGGCGACGCGTATTCTTGACAAGCATATCCTCAAAGGTGCGTCTGTTGAGTCCTTTGAGTGCTATTTCTCCGTTTTTGAGTAAAATAACTTCTTTCATTTTTGTTCGGCACAGCGCCGACTCCTTATCTGAAATTTAAGCGGTACGAATTGATCTTTTGCCGTCTTCGATTCCCTGAAGAAGCATATCAATATCTTCCGTTGTTGTTAAATGTGAAAAGCTTATGCGAAGTGCAGACGAAATTTCCGCATCCGACAGTCCCATGCGTGACAGAACATAGCTTTTGTGACCTTTTGCGCAAGCCGATCCCGAAGAAACATAAATCTTTCTTGATGAGAGAAAATTCATCATCGGTTCGGAATTGACTCCCGTTGAAATGTTTGTGATATATGCAAGCGAATCAGAGGGCGAATTTACCGTTATACCTCCTATGGCGGAAAGCCCTCTCAGAAGATATTCCTTGAGCGCCTCAATACGGGGATAAATCTTTTCGGCATTCGGCATCACCTTTGCCGCGGCACCGAAGCCCGCTATTGCGGGAACGGGTTCAGTTCCCGGACGAAGCGTACCCTCCTGAAGCCCTCCGAATGTACGCGGAGAAACTCTGATGCCTGCACGGTCTTTTCTGAATCCGCCCTTGACGTAAAGTGCACCCGCACCCTTCGGTCCGTGAATCTTGTGAGAGCTGATGCTTACAAGATCCGCGGAAAGTGCGGAAGGCTTTAAAAAAGGAAGCTTGCAAAATGCCTGCACCGCATCACAGTGAATTATCGCAGGTGCTCCTGCCGCCTTGACCGCCTTTCGGATTTCCTTGACGGGTTGTATTGTACCCACTTCGTTATTGACTGCCATTACGCTGACCAGAACAGTGTTTCTGTTGACGGCCCGATACAGCTCGTCGACGGAAATTCTGCCGTCCCCGTCTACCCGTAAGCGTACAATCTCGAATCCGCTTTCTTCAAGCTTGCTTGCAGCTTCATCGATACTGGAATGCTCCGTCGAAGATATGACGATGCGTCTTCCGTAACGTCGCATGGCATTTGCCGTACCGAGAAGCGCTATATTGTTGCTCTCCGTGCCACCCGACGTAAAGAAAAGCTCGTCGGCACGGCACCCGAGTCTTGCGGAAACATTTTCTCTGGCTTCGCTGAGAATCTCATCTGCTTCCACACCTTTTCTGTAAAGGGATGAAGGGTTTCCCCAGCCTCTTATGAGAGCATCCGTTACCGCAGTAACGGCCTGTTCGCAAACGGGAGTTGTTGCACTGTTATCAAGATAATACTCCACGTGAACTTACCTCCAAAGACACAATTCCCAATTTTACAGTTACTTTATTATACATCAATCTCACCCGTTTGTAAATGAAAATTTTATTTAAATAGTATTTACGGACAAATTCCTGCACAAGATGTTGATATGAAAATGACAAAATAATTGTTAAATTTTTTCCATGTGCCAAAAACACTCCGTAAACGCTCATACACGACAACAGTGTACGTCGTTATCAGTATATGTCGCTTTTGTGTCCGTGTTTACGGCGATAAGAAAAACTGCCTGCAAAGGATGACATCCGTGCAGACAGCCGTACGTTGTAATGTTGTTTTTGTAATGTCTTTAAAGATTAAGAATAAATCCCGAAGCAATTCCGACAACGGCGGAAATACAGATTATCAGAATGGGGTGAACTTTCTTCATCGCAAGAACCGTCATCACGATAAATATTGCAAGAGAAATGTAGAAGGTTGCCCCCTCTAAAATTTCTGCCGAAAAACCGTCGGGAACGAAAACGGTTTTTGCAAGCGACAAAAGTGCGGCGGAAATCATTCCGATGACAACGGGCTTGAGTCCCGACATACAGCCTGCCACAATCCTGTTCTTTTTGAATTTATCAAAAACATTTGCAACGATAAGAATTATAACGAATGAAGGCAGCACAACACCGAGTGTTGCACAAAAAGCACCGAAAAGACCTCCCGTCTGCATTCCGACAAACGTTGCACAGTTGATTGCAAACGGCCCGGGTGTACTTTCGCTGACTGCAATAAAGTTTACGATTTCTTCATTTGCCATCCAGCCCTTTTCAAGCACCGCTTCCTGAATGAGCGGAAGCATCGCATAGCCGCCGCCGAATGTGAACGCACCTATTCTCAAAAACGTAAGGAAAAGCTCAAGAAAAATACTCATTGTTTACTCCTCCTTGACACGATAACCGATGAAATAAGTCCGAGTACCGCACTACCGATAATTACGAGAAGTACGTTTACGTCGAGGAATGCCACGAGAATAAATCCTGCTATCATAATGGCGTATGAAACGGCACTTTTCGGGCACTTTTTGTACATCGAAACAAGCGCCTTCACGATAAGTCCCAGAACACCTGCACGTATTCCGAAAAAGGCATACTGCACAGCTTTTACTTCCTTGAATTCATTGAGCACCATTGATATCACGGAAATAATAAGGAATGACGGCAGCACCACTCCGAAGGTCGCAAAAAACGCTCCGAAAAATCCCGCCGTTCTGTAACCGACAAACGTTGCGGAGTTTATTGCTATGGGACCGGGTGTCGATTCCGCTATTGCGATTATTTCGAGGATGTCGTCATCGGTTATCCATTTGCGTTTTTCCGCAACCTCCTTCTGTATCAGCGGTATCATCGCATAGCCGCCGCCGAACGTGAACGCTCCTATTTTAAAAAACGTCACAAACAGAGTTAAAATACGTTTCAGCTTTTCTTTCATTTTACATTCACCCTATCTGAAAAGTCCTATAAGCTTTTCCCACATAAGAGTCAGGAAAATAACAGTATCGGTAAAAATATTCGACGTATAATCTTTTCTGCCGATATCCGTATTAACCGCACCGCCGTAATTTTCAAGCACGGTTATCGGAAAATCCGCCGTATTCTCTTTTGCTGAAAATCCGACCGTTGTATAGGTGATACGAATACTGTCGTACACGGGAAAAACATCGGCATCCGATTCAAAATCCAGCGTAACACTCTGACCTGCCGCAAGATACATCGGCATACCGTTTTTCACCGAAAGCGTACCGTTCGCCGTTTCGACTTTTTTGATTACAACGGCATCCGAAAGCGATGTGTTCGTCAGTGTCATTGTATCCTTGCAAAATCCGCCTTTGCCATACGCAAGGAAGCCCGAATTCGTACAGTCAAACACCACGGAAACATCGGAATTCGGCATTTGTCCCGTCATGAATTGCGGATACTCATAGTGCGAATATGCGTCCCGTATGTTGTCTGTCAGTAAAAGCTCACAGACAAGCTTCAACGAAGGTTTATCCCACTCTACCTGGCCGTGGAAAAGCTCCGAAACCATCCACGTTCTTTCGGGATAAAAGCCCGTTGACAAATCAACCGTTCTGTCGGGAGAAATACTGTATTTTTTGTCGGCAACGGCTTGCTTATAGCTTGCGGAAAAAGTTTCTCCGTAGGGGGCCGTCAGTGCTCCGCACGAGTTTGTAACGTTTACAACTCCGTCGGAATTCTGATATGTTCCGGAAAACAGCGGATATCCGTAAGAGCTTTTTATCGCAACACTTGCGCCGTAATCCTCCGCTTTATGAAGAGTTTCCGACACGTTATTTTTAAATCCGTTCTGAACATTTTCCACAAGCGTTAACAGCTTTTCGTTTTCGTCTTTATCGAGATAGACTTCTTTATAGTGTTCAAAACCGTCACCTGTCAGCATCTCCCAGAAGGCGGGTGCGTAAAGCACAACGGGAACAACAACATTTTTTGCACCGTAATCAATCACGAATTTTAACGTTTCGTTTTCAAACAGCGACGACAAAAATGTGAGGTCGGTTTCCGTATGAAGAATTGCGGACAGAAGCGAAAGCAAAACGTCTGCGTTAAGACTTATCTCCTGTTCGGTAACAATGTCGCTTACGAGATCGGATCCCGTAAGTAATGGTGTATCGAAAACACTGTTGTCGATGTAACCTTTGTCGGCGTATTTATAAAGATACTGACCGAAAAGCAGACTGCCCTGACTTATGCTGTAAACACTGACCTTGTCGTGACCTGTCAGTTCCATAACCTCTTCAATATACGAAAGAAGCCCGTCCGCAACCTCATCGTTGCTCAATCTCCAGTCATACGTGAAGTTGAAAACATGATCGTCACCGATTTTTTCGGCTATCATTTCCATGTCGAGAAATTCAGATCCCGTATACGGAACGAAGCTCAACATACCGTTTTCTCTGAACGCTTTCAGCGAAGTGTCTTTTGCACCGCTGACGACGGGCTTTACGTCGTAATACGAAGTGCCGTCGGGATTCATTCTTATCGGCTCTATAATCTCCTCAACCAAGGCGATAAGATGAGGTCCGATTTCATCAATATCGTTTTTCACGAGAAAGCCTAAAAGACCTTTGCCGATATTCATACCGTGCTTCGACAGAAGTCCTTTTAACGTATCTGCCGACGGAGGAAATACGACCTCGCCGTCGAGAGATAATGCCGTTGCCCCGAATCCCGAAATCATCACAACGGGTGAATGTCCGCAATTACACCGCGACGGCACGGCGCCGACTGTCGCCGTTGTAAAAATAATTATTATAACGCACAGCAATGCAGACAGCTTTTTAAAATTCTTCTTCATAATATTCTTCCTTTAATCAGATAAGGTTATCTCGTAAAAAACAACACCGTTTGCCGGCAGACTGCAATTAAGTGAGAGCACTGAATTCTCTACCGTACACGTCTCCGAAACGGGTTTCAGCTCCGAACACTTTTCATACTTCTCACGAAGCTGAGAGAAATATATTTCTCTCGCCGTACCGTCTTTTAAGGTTACCGTGGACTCTATGCACGGATCATCGGGCGACCACGCAAAACAGTCGTCACCGATACCGAAAATTTCTCTGTCCTTTATCCATTCGTCAAAGTAGTTGCAGTCGTCATCGACAACGCGCTTTGTAACCGTGACATTTTTCCCGTCAAACTGAGGAACATTGACCGTAAATTCCAGGTCGGCATTTTTGTCATAATCAAGGTCGTTTCTGAAATTGTACGCCATTATACGAAGCGTGCCGTCAGAGTATGCCGAAACGGCATCGACCTCGGTTTTGTAAAGAAGACCGTTAAAAGTTTTTTCAACCTTCACACGGGAGTTACCTGCAAATTTCGAGATATTATCGGCAACGTGATAGCTCATCGTCGGATTTCCCGAGAACAAGCCTCCCGAAAGATAACTCCATGCCGAAAAGTAATCTCCGCCGATGTCGAACAACTGCTTGTAAAGGCGTGCGTCGTATGCCGCCTGATACGTGTGTCCTACCGTTCTCGTTAAAAGCTGACCGTCATCACCCTTGCTGTTTCCTTCGAGAAGTCTTCCTTCATCAATTCCGAAAATCAGGTTGTCAAGCCCTGCTCCCTTCGCACATTCTTTCAGATATGCAATCGTTTCCGTCAAAGTTTTTCCCTCGGTAAACCTGCCCGGTTTTGAATCGTAAAACGATGCCGACAGAAAGCACACACGGCTTCCTTTTTCACCCGTTTTGTAATTCGTTCCCTTTCCGCAATGCTCAATGAATATTCTTTCATCCCAGAGTCCTTCGGTAACCGTCATCGAATGAGCTCCGACAAACACATTTTCACCGATCTCCGTCTGCAAGGCATCAACGGTATAATCATAAAGCTTGCAGTAAGCCTTCGCCGACGCTTCGGGATTTTTATCCGCCGTCATAAACCAGTCGCTGTTTTCGTATTCCGTCATGACTCCGAAACGCCACGAAAGAACCTCCTCGCGACCGAATTCCTTTACAAGCTCTCGTGCCATTGCCGCCATATAGTTATAGTAGACACCGTAATCGTCGGGCGGGTAAACGTTGGTACCGAAATAGGCATCATCAACATGGGATGACGTATATTTCAGCGGAACACTGCCAAGCTTCAGATGAGGTTTGGCACCAAGCTCAACAATACCGCGGCAATTATCGATGAGCCTCGAAAAATCATAGTCGTCAAGCACGTCGAAGTTCATCGGCTCTTTGAACAGATCACGTGTTTCGTTGCCGCCGGTACACTGCATAAGCTGAACGTACTCAACGAATTCTGCAATATTGTACTTCTCGTTTATCCTGAGATTTGTAAACTGATCGCTGCCGTTCATGTCCCATATGTTTATGTTACTTACAGCGTTGGGCAGAACACCGCCGCAATCCGACGCGTCAACCGTAAATCTGTAATCGTTCACCGTCTTACCTCCCGAAAAAACAGCACTGAAAAGAGCAATCAGAACAGATAACAGTGCCGAAAAAAATCTTTTCAACATAGACAAAACTCCTTTTTCTGAACAAAAAACAAATTATACCGATTAAAAGTATACTTTTCACTTTCAAAAAAGTCAATAATATAAGGTTGAAATTGCCAAAATATATGTTATAATAGCACTATTAAATGAAAGGGTTGTGGTAAAACATGACAAAAGAAAATATCTGTATCATGATATCGATCG
>JAZSPN010000134.1:0-25907 GCA_045537495.1 Acutalibacteraceae bacterium | reverse complement strand
CTTCCGAAAGCTCAAGCTATGAGGTGGATTGGTTTGCTTATGACCTGGATCCGTATTATGTCAGAACCGCAGACGGTGACAGCTTCCTCTATGTTTTCAGCGTGGAGAGCGACGAGGAAGACCGTCGGATGACTCTGTGTGTTTTCAGCCTTAAAGACGGCGAAGTAAAACAGGTCAGCGAAACGGATATGGGACTGCTTTACAGAGGTAATAATACTTTTGCCCTGCCGACAGACCCCGATAATCTTCTGCTTAGTGACTCCGACGACAATTATTCCGATATGCACTTCTATGTCGACAGAAACGGTATTCCGACAGCCGATGAACAAAATCTTCCCCGCTGAAAAAGCGTCATCGGCTTTTAATGTTGTAAGATGATTCTCTTTTACCCCGAGAGAAATCTTAATAAGAATCGGGTGCGGTAAACTTGTGTTTACTGTACCCGATGTTTTTATCTCGGATTAATCCGATTTTTGTTGATTTTATCGGCAGAAAATATTATACTTTCATCAAAGATATAAAAAGCGGATGAAGGAGAGAGTGCAATGAATTTTACCGTTACCGGCGGAAACGTGGGCGCTAATATAACTCTCAGCGAAAACAGAGAGGGAGATATACTTTTTCTGTCTGTTGAAATGACGTTGAAAGAAAAGGAAGTTCCGAAGCCGTTTCTTATAAAATGGAGCTTCGGTGCAAGTGACTGCTATTCTACGTGGAATCCGTCGTCACACAATATAAGAGGACTGTTTTTCGACTGGTCCAAGCTTGAAGTGAAGTCGCGTCTTGCCTCGTGGATGCCCGTTCAGGAGCTGATTTCAAAGGACGGCAGGAATAAGCTGTGTATAGCCGTTTCCGATGTCGATACTCCCATAAGCATCAGGACGGGAATTTGCGAAGAAAACGCAACATTCTCTTGTGAAACGGAATTTTTTACAATTCCGACAGCACCGACGGACAGCTACAAGGCGGTTGTAAGGCTTGATATGCGCGATATTCCGTATTACGACAGTATCTACGACACGGCACGTTGGTGGGAAACGGAGTGCGGATATGAGTCCGCCTATGTACCCGATGCGGCAAAAAGACCGATGGATTCACTGTGGTACAGCTTTCACCAGATGCTCGACAAGGATGAGATTATCAAAGAGTGTAAGGCATCGAGAGAAATCGGGCTTGAAACGGTAATCATCGATGACGGATGGCAGACCGACGACAACAACCGCGGTTACGCATATTGCGGAGATTGGCTTGTTGCACCGAAAAAGATGGGCGACATGGCTTCTCTTACAAAAGAGCTTCACGAAATCGGCATGAAGGTCATGCTCTGGTATTCGGTCCCCTTCATGGGGATTTATGCCGAGAAATTCAACGAGTTTCAGGAAATGCTGCTCGAAGGCTCGGGCGACGACAAGACCTTCTTCGGGCTTGATCCGCGATACAAAAAGGTGCGTGAATATCTTTGCGGAATCTACGAAAAGGCGGTCAGAGAGTGGAATCTCGACGGCTTGAAGCTTGATTTCATTGATTCGTTTGTGCTGAAAGGTAAGTCACTTCTGTACGACGAGAAGCGCGAATTTCAATCTCTCGAAGAGGCAATTCATGCGCTGATGTCAGAAATCAGAACGACTCTGACAGCGATAAATCCCGAAATACTTATCGAATTCAGACAGTCATATGTCGGGCCGTCCATCCGCAAATACGGCAACATGCTCAGAGTCGGTGACTGTCCTTGCGATATGCTCAAAAACCGCGTCGGCATCGTAAATCTTCGTATGACATCGGGAAAAACGGCTGTTCATTCCGACATGATAATGTGGAATACGGAAGATACGGTCGAGAATGCCGCATTGCAGTTTGCAAGCGTACTTTATTCGGTGCCCCAGGTATCCGTCAGGGTAGACAAGCTGCCCGAGGATCATCTCAGAATGCTCAGGTTTTACATTTCTTTCTGGAACGATTGGAGAGAGGTTTTGCTCGACGGCAAGCTTACTGCAAAGAATCCCGAGTCAAATTACAGTGTCGCAAAGTGCGTTCTTCGTGATAAGGCGGTTACGGTTTCCTACACGAATCCGCTCATAGAGGTTTGCGAGGACGAAACAGCGGTGGTTAATGCTTCGATGAACAGAACACTGATAATAAAGGGTGCCGACAAAAAGAGCTGCCGCGTTGTTAACTGCATGGGTGAAGAGATTTTAAACGGCAGAATTACTTCCGAAATTGAAGAAGTGACAGTGCCCGTATCGGGAATTATTTATATTAAATGACGGTGATGTTTTATGAAGATAATCGGAAGTGATTATGACGGTACACTCAATTGCGGCGGAATTGACGACGAAAAGCGTGAAGCTATCAGCCGTTGGAGAAAAGCGGGCAACATTTTTGCCCTGGTAAGCGGCAGAGGTCCGTCCGAGATACTGGAATTGCAAAGAGAACGCGGTTTCGAATGTGATTATTTTGTTGCCGACAGCGGAGCCGTTATTCTGAATTCCGAAGGTGTGGCGGTGTCCGATATCCGATGTGACGGAAGTATTGCGAAGCCTCTTTTGAAGCTGTTGTTCGACTGCGGATGTACATGGGGTAAGGTGCTTACCGATTTTCCGTGTACGGTATACAAGAGTGAAAGCGACGTGACGGGGGAGGGAGAATACACCCTTGAAAATGTTCCGCCCATAGAGTATTTCAATCAGATAAGTACGATGTTGGCGGATTTTGAATCCGCGTCCCGGGTTACGGAGAGCGTAAAAGAGGAGTATTCGGAAATGCTCAATCCCTTGCAGAACGGCAGATGTATTGATATTGTCAGAGCCGACATTAACAAGGCGAAGGGACTTTTGAACCTTATGGAAATAGTCGGTGCGGAATATGATGATGTTATAACGGTCGGCGACAACATAAACGATGCCGATATGCTGACATATTTCAGATCATACGCAATGGAAAACGGGGTAGACTCGATAAAAGCGGTTGCCGATGCCATAACCAAAAGCGTTACGGAACTGATTTACAAGGAACTGACATAAGAGAATCGGCTGTGAAAACTTGCGTTTTTTACAGCCGATTTAAAGGTACGACGAGTGGCGAAGTTTGTTCGCAGTATAAAACAAAAAATTTTTACAATTTATAATTTTGAGCAATTTTATGGGGTTCTACAGGCTTTTGATCTGCAGAACCCCTTCTCTATATGGTTTTATACGGTCTTCGCTTTTTTACATCCTCTTTTGATGTTGAACTTATTTTACGAACAGATTCAGTATTGAAATAAGGAAGCTCCAGAATCCCTCATAGAAGAAATCGTATATTTTCATGAGCAGGGGAGAATCCTTGTGGTAAATGACGTGGGGAATTGAGCTGAAATCGAATTTGCCGTCAACGAAAGCATTTTCTCCGATAAGAAACACTATGATTTTTTCGAAGAAACCGAGAGCTTCGGTTGTGGTTTCGCCGTCAGTTGCAAAAGCGGTAACCGAGAAGCAGGAAAAAGCGAACACGAGAACGAAAATGAGCGAAATACATTTTTTAAAAGAAGATTTCATAAAAGCCTCCTGAATTAAAATTACCAGACGTGATTCCAAAGAACTCTCTTGAGAAGAACGGCTATGAAGGTGTGACCGATGAGAATGTCGAAAAGAGTTGCAAGAGCGCGGAAGATCATGGAAGAATCGAATGTCTTGTAAACCGTTGCCTTGTATTCGACACCGTCAGCCATTGTTACGAAGGGCTGAGAATAAAGAATTCCTCCGGGGCCCGTTATCTGGAAACGGACATAACTGCCGAGAACATCTTCGTAGGCGTTGAGGTCGATGGAGGTGAGGTCCTTGCCCTCGGCGATGATCTTGCCGTCGGAAATCCACTGAACGTTGGTGAATTCGCTTCCGGTAAAAGAAATGGTGTTCGTTTCGTTATCCGTGGTGATTGAGGAAACGGCGGGAGGAAGGTTGCCCGTACCGTTGAAATCGTCGCCGAGATAAAGAGTATCGACTCTTCCTACCGAGAACCATGCACCGCTTCGCATGCAGTTTTCGAAGGCTTCCTGAGTGAGCTCAGGCATGATCATCATTGTGAAAGCCCAGTCGTTATCTTCGTTGGCACGGTGAGAATCCGAGAAAGCGATTCCGGGGACATTTCTGCCGTTCGGAATTGTAAGCTTCAGAATTTCGTCCCAGATCACCGAATCGTAACGGGTACTGTTAACGTCGAAAGCAACGCACGAATCGTAGTCGAGGAAGATGTTTGCAAACTTGTTTGCGTAGTAGGGCTGATGGGCACGTTCTTCGTCCTCGACGTATCTGCCGACGAATTCACCCGTGTGATCGAGGAAACAGAAGCCGCCTTCTTGGTCACATGTCTTGACAACCGTTTCGTAGTCGCCGTAGATGCCCATTTTTGCGCGGACACCGGAGCAGTTAAAGGTGTTGATGTGACAGTCGTTGATGGGTGTTGCGCCATTGGCTTCGCAGCCGGTTGTGACTTCGAGCATACCGCCGAGATCGTATCCGAGCTGTTCGGAAAGCGCATCGCGGGCTTCGCTTTGGTAAGTGCCGTTCATTATCTGTTCGCGTTCTTCATCGGTGAGAACAACGGGATCTCTCATGCCGGTATTTCCGAACTTGAAAAGACGGTAGAGGGGCACCATGTCGGGAACCTCGTTCCACTGCTTGCCGATGACGGCGTGGTCGGTGATGGCGAGAATCTGGTATCCGTAGTCGTAGTGACTCTTGACACTTTCAGCGATTGACTGAACACCGTCGCTGGCATCGGTGTGCGAATGAAGGGAAGCCTTGTACTGGTTGTTCTTTTCCCAGTCGATGCCGTCGTACGGGCTTGTTATGTTGTAATTATAATTACCCTTTACATCTTCGGTGTCGATCGCAAAAGAGGTGATGATGAAGTTTGAAAGCAACGCCGCACAGAGCGTTACGGAAATGATTTTTTTAAAAGCTTTTTTCATGTTGACAACCTCCTTATTTTATCAGAGAGGGGAAAATACGGCTGAGCCACTTTACGAGATCGTAGAAGAAAAAATCGAAAGAGGAAATAAGGTTGCGCATGAATAAGTTAAGATCATAGAATTCCATAAAATACACCTTCCATGTTTTAGTATGGTAATATGATAACTGTTTTCGCTGAAAAAGTCAAGCAAGTTAAAAAATTAAGAATGTAATCCTGCATTTCTAAAACTTTACAAAACCTCAGAAATTACTTGAATTCGTTGACCTTGGTATGGTATTATGTATCTGTATTGTAAATATTCAGATTCGGCGGTTAAATGTCAGAGAAGGTGAAAGCGATGGAAAAGAAAAACGGACTTCTTCAATTCATCATACGTTTCTTTCAGGGCGTAATTATCGGCACGGGAGGAATTCTCCCCGGTGTCAGCGGCGGTGCCATGTGTGTGATTTTCGGCCTCTACCGCCCACTCATGGAATTGTTTGCACACCCCTTCAAAAATCTCAAAAAGTATTTTATGCTTCTGCTTCCCGTAATTCTCGGGGTGGGTGCAGGCTTTGTCGGACTTGCGGGACTCGTCGAAATGATCATGGTACGTCACGAGAGCCTGGCCGTCTGTGTTTTCATAGGACTCATACTCGGAATGGTGCCCCAGCTTTTCAAGGATGCCGGTGAACAGGGCAGAGGAGCCGGTGCATGGATTTCGCTCATATTGAGTACAATCGGACTCGGTGCATTTTTCCTCTTCCTCAAATACGGATCGGGCATAAACATTGTTCCGAATATCGGATGGTATCTTTTCTGCGGTGCCGTCTGGGGACTGAGCATCATTCTTCCCGGAATGAGCTCATCGTCAACGCTCATCTTCCTCGGACTCTATACACCGATGCTCAATGGCATTTCACACCTCAGATTCGACGTTCTGATTCCGATTATTGCGGGAATAGGACTTGTTGTTGCACTTTTGTCAAGAGGTGTCAACAAGCTTTTCGAAAAGTTCTATGCCGTAGCCTACCACATAATTCTCGGTGCCGTTATTGCAACGACACTCCCGATTATTCCGACTTCCTTTAACGGTGTCAAGGACATCGTCATGTATGTCCTTTGCTTCGCCGTCGGATTCGCGGCATCACTCGGAATAAACAAAGTGAATCAGAAATATATTACAAAAGAATAGGTGACAGTATGAACATTTCTCAGATCAACACCTTGAAAAAGGCAGTAAGAATTATTGTTGCACCCTTTACGGCAATTCTTCTTGTGCTGACAAGCTTTCTCAATATGCTTTTTGTCGGCAATGTTTACAGATGGGAATCCGTTGACAGAACAGTCGGAGTCGAAACTTTTCAGCGATCTCAGGGGGTTACGACCGACGGCACGGCGTGGATTTTCAGCGGCAAGACGAGTCTTGTGAAAATTGCGTTCGACAATGAAACGGTAATTGCGGCTAATACCGATGCAATACCCGCGGAGTTTTCGGAAAACTACGGAAGCGCACATATCGGAGGTATCAGCTATTATAACGGTTACGTTTATGCCCCCATCGAGGACAGCAAAAAGTGGGAGTACCCCATTGTCGCCCTCTTCCATGCAGAAACACTTGAGTTTACCGACAAATATGTTATTCTCGACAACGCGGTTATGACGCGCGGAGTGCCGTGGGTAGCTTGTGACGGCGAAAACGGACTTTTCTATGTGGCGGAGTGCAGAAAGTCGACAGAGCTCTTGTGCTATGACATTGAAACCTTCGAATTCCTGAAAACGGTGCCTCTTTCAAAAACGGTAGACAAGATTCAGGGCGCCGAGATGTACAACGGCAGACTTTATGCAGCGACAAACGATGCAACGAGGGCTGTTTATGAAATCGATGTAAAAACGGGTGAAGTCAAAAAGCTTTTCGACAGAATCATGTATCAGCCGAAGCTTATAGATAATTTCGGCGGTGAAGGCGAGGGAATAACCGTGCTTCCCATGGAGGACGGAACGCTTTTCCATGCGCTTGATCTCGGAGCTTTATTTATCGATTCTAACCTTCGTCACTATAAGGCGAAGCCCTATACAGAATAATTTTGAAGATGGTGAAAACATGAAACAGAAAATCAACAGACCGCTGCTTATAATCAGTATTGCCGTCGCCGTGTTTATAATCGGGCTTTCAATATTTATTACGGTATATTTCGACACACCCGCGGGAATATTCTGCTCCGTCGGAGCATTCCTTCTGCTGTTGGTTTTTCTTATCGTCGAAAATTTCTTGAACAAAAAGAAATAACGTAGGAGAAAAGATGGAAGGATTGCATTTTCGTGCAATGCACATCTTCAAAAAGAAAAACTCTCCGAATACGATATGCTCGGATTCGAAGAGTTATAAGATTTAATTATTCAGCTGCTCAGTATTGCATCGAATTCGGTGCAATTTCTGACAGCTTCTTTTTTTGCGGTAACGGTAATCATCCAGCCCGCCATGTCGCACGTGTAAACCTCGGGGTTGTTCGTCTTTATTACGTCAACATAAAACAGGTCGCCTTCGCAGACAACGTTTTTTGCAGCGTATCGGAAGGATCCGCTCGGAGCCTCTGTGTAAACCGCAAACAGCACGTTTTCCGAGAAAAAATCTTCGTCGCAGTGAGAAACGGTGCTGAGAAACGAAGGCATTTCGTCGTAGGCGTTGATGTTTTCACTGTCAAAGTATTTCGCCGAAAATGTATCGAGCTGTTCCTTGGTGTCGAATCTGAAAATGGGAAGGTGACGGACGGAGCTTATATACATCTTGTCGCGGTTGAGGCAGGAGTAATACAGAGAATCATCGTGAAGGTAACCGGAATAACCGCATGCCGTTTCATAAGTGAAATCGGGCACATCGGCACCGCCGACGGGGGAAACGGAACTCACCTTATCGTCGGAGGTTGACTCGTCGGAAGGAGTGCCGTCTTTCGTTGCGAAAAAGAGAAGCACACCGACCGCAACAAGCATTAAAACAGATAATACGACAGTAATGCGTTTCATAAATCAACCTCCGGATACGATTAGTTTGCGTTGTTTTTCGGAAGATAAACCGAAGCCTTGAAAAGGTCGCCGTCAATTGTAATGGAAAGCCTTCCGTTCTGCACCTCGGAAAGATCTCTCGCTATGGAGAGTCCCAGTCCGTTGCCGTCACGGCTTCTCGATTTGTCACCGCGTACAAAACGTTCCATAAGCTCATTTGCATCAATGTTGAGAGGCTCTTTTGAAATGTTTTTGATTTCGAAAATGCCGTAATCCTCATTTTCCGACACCGCGATGTAAACGCGTGAATTCTCCGCAGAATACTTTCTGGCATTGGAGAGCAGATTTTCGATAATGCGGTAAGTCTTGCTGCTGTCGGCAAAGACGGTTATCGGTGTTTCGCCGTCCTCCTGGCGGATATCGAGATTGCATTTTTCAAATTCGGGAGTAGCCTCGACAACAGCCTGAACGACAAGCTCAGAGAGATTCAGCTCAGATATATCAAGCGTGACGTTACCCGACGAAACCTTGGAAGCTTCAATAAGATCGTTGATGAGAATTTTGAGCTTTTCCGATTTCTCCTTGAGTACAAGGAGGTGCTCTTTCGCCACGGGATCGGAAATGTCACACTTTTCGAGAAGTCCCACATACGAAATGATTGCAGTGAGCGGAGTGCGAAGATCGTGAGAAACATTGGTGATAAGATCGGTTTTCATTCTCTCGTTTTTGAGAGTCTGTTCAACGGCTTCCTGCAGGTTGTCGTTTGTCTTTTCGATGTTTTCGGCAAGTGTTTTAAGTGCGCCGGGCATCTTCGAAGAAGAGGGAAGGGGATTTTCAGGATCACTTGAAGATGCGATAATTTTATCAAGATACGACGCATAAATCAGAAGCACGGCAAGTGCTGCAAGATTAAACGGTATGAGCAAAAACAGCCAGCCGAGAGAGAATTTCAGTGCGAAGCCGAGTACCGTGTTGATAAGGAAATACGAGATAATGATAATTGTTGAAAATTTTGAAAGACTTATGTTTTTGCGGAAAATAAGCATAAAAGCTCTTTTGATCACGGAAAAGATTTTTCCGAACAGTCCGAATATAAGCTTGAACATCTTTACAATGAACGAATTGAGCTTATTGCACTTTACAAGTCGGGCGAAAGAAGTGAACCATTCGACAACGAGTGCCCATTCAGCCGCCGCGGCAGCTGCCGTAAGAGAGATGAGGAGAATTGTGATATTCGGATTCGAGAGCGAATCTCTCCACGTGGAATCACTTGCGAAAATCCAGCCGATGCCGATGGCGACACACAGAGCCGCCGTAATGATGAAATGAATGTCGAACGGGAGCTTATCGATAAATGCCGTAACCGTTTCATCACATCCGTTTTTGTGTCCGCAAAGATTCATGAGAATGACAAAGAATAAAACGGCAAGTATCAAAAAGATAACACCGGCAATGACGGCGGCAACGGGCGGAAGGTCGCCGTAAAGCTCATAGACAAGCATTTTGTTATAGAAATCGTCCGACTGCAACAAGGCGTCTTCTATGTAGAAATAGAGCGTGTAATCGCCGAAGTCCTTATCCTTCAGATATGCGGTAGTATAGAATTGGTTTGAGGAAAGACCGGAAACGGTGAGTTTTCCGTCCTTGTAAATACCGTAAGAGTCGTGGTCCGTGATATGCTCGAGAGTTCTGTCATTTTCGGGGATGTTCGAATACGTCTTTTCTCCCTTTATGAGAAGATATTTGAAATTCTTGACGCTTTTCAAAGCATCTTTATACTCTGCCATATCGTCGGCATACCATGATACGGTATTTTCGACCATGGTGTTGTAAAGCTCGTTCAGCTCTTTTCTTATTGCTTCTTCGGAGTCTTTGTAGGACCTCGACATGCCGTAACCCGAAGCGTAGTAGCTGAAGGCTTTCGGCGTGATGTAGAATCTGTGATTTACATCGAGAGCCTCTTCGCGGACAAGGTTTTCGTATTTCAGAAAATCACGTCCCGAAGCTGTATTCAGAAGCTGTTGACAGTAACGCACGTTATACGGGGCAAAAGGGTCCACCGCAATGCCTGAAAAGGCGGTAGTCACCTCTTCTTCCGGTGCCGACGAAAAAGCGGTTGTCACTTCTTCTTCGGAAGCATCATAAAATTCTGTGACATCTTCATTTTCGGTATACCGGGAAGGTGCCGTCGTGGTTGTCGTGCTTGTTTCGGTGATTAAATCGTTGTAAGCGTTGTAATAGAAATCGTCTTTGTACTGAGGCTCATAATTTGTTGCGACATAATAAAGCTCGGAACGGATAATTTCAGCTTTACGGTCAAGAAACTCATTCACCAGAAGCTCAATCTGATCATCCTTTTCCGAAAGAAGCATCTCTTCAATCTGTTTATCGGTGTAGTCGAGTGTCATGTGTGCCGCATTGTTGGCATATTTGAAAACAAGATCGTTGAATGAATCGCTGTTTCTGTAAGCGGGAAGCTTCTCGGTTGAAAAAAGCTGTGTAAAGTCGGAAGAAAAATCCGAAAAATATGCACAAACAAGAAGGGAAACCGCCGACAGCGCAAAGAATATTACCGACAGCAAGAAACAGAATGTTTTGAAGAATAAGGAATGTTTAAAGTTTTTCGATTTTGTAGCCAAGTCCCCATACCACCTTTAAATATTTCGGGTCTTTAGGATTTATTTCAATTTTGTCGCGTATATTCTTAATATGTACGGTGACGGTTTTTTCCGTACGGAAGGAAGGCTCATTCCATACGGCCTCATAAATCTGAGAGCTTGAAAGAACGTGTCCCATATTTTCCATGAGAAACCTGAGGATACTGAATTCGCGTGCGGTGAGCTTTACGGGATCACCGTCAACCGTGACCTCCTTTGTATCTCGGTCGAGGCTCAGACCGCCCGTCGTCAGAACGGATGCCTTTACCGCGATGCTTCCGAAGGATACATAACGCCTTATCTGGGACTTTACTCTTGCAATGAGCTCAAGCGGATTAAACGGTTTCGTTACGTAGTCGTCGGCACCGAATGACAGTCCCGTGATTTTATCGGTATCCTCACCCTTGGCGGAAAGCAGGATAATCGGGAATTTGTGATTTTCTCTGATTTTCAGCATGGCGGAAATACCGTTCATTTTAGGCATCATGATGTCGAGAATCAAGCAGTGAACGTCATTGTTTTGAAGCAGTTCCAGAGCTTCGATGCCGTTGGAAGCCTTTAAAACCGAGTAGCCCTCAGATTGAAGATACAGCCCGATGGAATCGAGTATTGCGGTATCGTCGTCGCAGACCAATACTGTGTACAAACCAATCACTCCTTTCAGATAATATAGCATAATTGAAATAATAAGTAAACCCGATGTGAATATTAAAACACACAAAAAGTATAATAAGGTAATGAAAAAATTAAGAAAAAGTAAAGTTTCGATGACAAATGTTAATGTTGACTTTTTGGTGGTATTGTATTAAAATGGTAACGAATCGAAAGGATTTGATGTAATGAGCAAAAATATAGATCCCACCGCCGTATTCAAGCTCAGCTACGGGCTTTTCGTGCTGACGGCGAGAGACGGGGACAAGGATAACGGATGTATTATCAATACGTGTACCCAGCTTACGAGTGAACCGTTGACAGTTTCCGTGTGTGTCAACAAGTCGAATCTTACCCACGACATGATACTTAAAACGGGAGTTTTCAATGTTTCCGTACTCACCGAGGAAACGCCGTTCGAAACATTTACCTTCTTCGGTTTTCAAAGCGGAAGGGATGTAGATAAGTTCGAATTTGACGGTGCCTACTCCCGAAGCACAAACGGATTATATTATCTTCGTTATTTTGCCAATGCGTTTATTTCGGCAAAGGTTATCAATACCGTCGATTGCGGTACGCATACGATGTTTATTGCAGAAATCACGGAATCTTCCGTGCTGTCCGACGAGCCTTCCGTGACTTATGATTATTATCATAGGAACATTAAGCCGAAGCCGTCAAAGAAGAAAGGCTATGTATGCCGTATTTGCGGATACATTCACGAGGGAGAAACGCTTCCCGAGGATTTCGTGTGTCCCATTTGCGGACACGGTCCTTCCGACTTCGAGGCACTTTAAAGGGCGTAAGGCGTACGTGACGCCAACAATATATTAATTACAAAGGAGAAAACGTATGAAATCAAAAGCACTCAAGTTTTTGTCACTTCTTCTTGCAGTTGTAATGCTTGCATCTTTTGCAGCTTGCGGCGACAAGCCCGTTGACGAAAACACAACAGAAGCAACTGTTGCAGGAACACCTGAGGACACTCAGACAACGGCAGAGGTCGTTGACACAACGGAAGCAGTCGTTGACACAACGGAAGCCGAAACAGAAGCAGTTACCGAAGAAGCTACAGAGGCTGAAACAGAAGCAGCAGTTCCCGCGGAGGCTCCCACGGAAACAGCAGATATTCTTAAGCTTTACAACGATGCAACAGCTAAGGTTGCAAAGGTTATGCCCCAGTTCTCCAAGAAGAGAGCATCCGTTGCAAAAACCTACGAAGCAGGCATAGCGCTCAAGACTTTCAAGGGCCTTGTTTACCAGTTCATGGGAATCGGCGATGAACATATTTTCAATGAAACCATCTCGGCAAAAGCTGACAATTACAGCAAGCATTTCCTTGCAAGCTCACTTACGGCAGCCGATGTAACGTCTGCTTCCTGTACGGCGGATGCAGACGGCAACTTCACCGTTGCTCTTTCAATCAAGGGAGGTAACAGCCAGGTTATCGGCGGAAGCGATGAGATTATCAATGCTCCCATCGACAGAAGCGGTATCAGCGCAGGACGTAACGACAAGGATTATTACGATCACAAGACTGCTCAGAACGTTTATGATGCAATCGACGATGTAGCATCGGGCGCAGTTATCATGGAAAAATACAGCAACGCGAAGCTTACGGCAGTTATTGATGCGGAAGGCAACCTTGAGAGCCTTAAGGTGACATTCGATCTTGAATTCGATATCAGCAAGGTTTACGGATCAAGCGGTCACGCAACAGCTTCCACGGAGGTTACCTACTCTTCGTTCAAGTGGTAAGAGCATAAAAAATTATTGCAGGGTACGATTTTGTACCCTGCATTTTTGTGTTTTAAATTTAATTGTCGGCGCCTGCAAAGCGTTTGAGGAGAGGTACGATGACGGCACCGACCGTATTTCCGAGAACGACCAGAACGAGGAAAAGAACATACTTTGCACTGAAAAGACCGCCGGCTGCAAAATAGAACATGTCGGCAATGGAGTGCTCGAATCCTGCAAGAATGAAAACGGGGACTCCGAAGAGGATTCCGACGAGAGAGTTATCCTTGTAGATTTTGACTGCTATGTACATCAGAGCTCCGCAGAAAATGCCGAGAATGAAGGTCTGAAGCGGAGCCTGAGTCAGCTTCCTTTCGCAAATTTCAAAAGCTTTCTGAGAGCTTGCGGGAAGTGCGTACTTGATCATAAGACCGAAGAGAGTGGCTGCAACGTAATTGCCGAGAAGACCTGTTACGAGGTGAAGTGCATCGACCTTTTTGAAGCTTTCTGCAATAAACCCGATTTTTCCCGTGAAGAGATACATTTTCATTTTGCATATTGTAAGGAGAGCCACCGTGAAAAGTACGGCGCCGACAACCTTGCTTTCACAGCCGAGAAAAACGCTTCCGCCGATGGAAATGAGAAAGCCTGCCGCCAAAGAATTAAAAATTACATTTTTCATAAAATTACTCCACTTTAAAAGGGACTGACATGTAAGTTAGTCCCTTGATTTATTATTTCTTTGTTTCGATTATGGCTTTACCGCCCATGTAAGGACGAAGAGCTTCGGGAATGTTGACACTGCCGTCAGCGTTGAGGTTGTTTTCGAGGAAGGCGATAAGCATTCTGGGAGGAGCAACAACCGTATTGTTGAGAGTGTGAGCAAAATACTTTTGCTTGCCTTCGGAAATGCGGATTTTAAGACGGCGTGCCTGGGCGTCGCCGAGATTTGAACAGCTTCCGACTTCGAAATATTTTTTCTGACGGGGAGACCATGCTTCGACGTCGACGGACTTTACCTTGAGGTCGGCGAGGTCACCGGAACAACATTCGAGAGTGCGTACGGGGATATCAAGACTGCGGAAGAGATCGACCGTATTCTGCCAGAGTTTGTCGAACCATACGGGACTGTCTTCGGGCTTACATACAACGATCATTTCCTGTTTTTCGAACTGATGGATTCTGTAGACTCCGCGTTCCTCGATGCCGTGAGCACCTTTTTCTTTGCGGAAGCAGGGGGAATAGCTTGTGAGAGTCTGAGGAAGTGTTTCGGCGGGAACGATCTTGTCGATGAATTTACCGATCATGGAGTGTTCGCTTGTGCCGATGAGGTAGAGGTCCTCACCTTCGATTTTATACATCATGGCATCCATTTCGGCAAAGCTCATAACACCCGTAACGACGTTGCTTCGGATCATGAAGGGAGGTACGCAGTATGTGAAGCCTCTGTCGATCATGAAATCGCGTGCATAGGAAATTACGGCGGAATGAAGACGTGCAATATCCCCCATGAGATAATAGAAGCCGTTACCCGCAACATCGCGTGCACTGTCGAGGTCAATGCCGTCGAAACGCTCCATGATGTCGGTGTGATAGGGGATTTCAAAATCGGGAACCGCGGGATCGCCGTAACGCTGAACTTCAACGTTTTCGCTGTCGTCCTTGCCGATGGGAACACTGGGATCGATGATGTTGGGAATAGTCATCATGATCTTTGTGATCTTTTCTTCATATTCGCCTTCAAGCTTTTCGAGCTCTGCAAGACGTGCCGCATTCTCTTCGACCTGCTTCTTTGCAGCCTCAGCTTCATCCTTCTTGCCCTGAGCCATGAACATACCGATCTGCTTGGAGATCTTGTTTCTGCTTGAACGAAGATTGTCGGCTTCACTTTTTACAGCTCTGCTTTCGGCATCGAGTGCGATTACTTCGTCTACAAGCGGAAGCTTTTTATCCTGGAATTTGTTTTTGATATTCTGACGGACAACGTCAGGGTTTTCTCTTAGAAACTTAATATCAATCATACAGACATCTCCTAAAAAAGTATAAAAATATATTAACAAATAGAAAAAGATTTTTCAATACTTTACGTGATTTTACTTAAAAATTTTGTCGGTAAAAGGTGCTTTTTTCGAAAAAACACCAATGTTTTGGCGTAACGGACGGTTAAACCTCACGAACACTCACTTCGCCCGATGACAAAGGAATAAACGTGCCGTCGGAAAGCTTTAAAATCAGATTGAAATTTTCGTCGATATCGACGGCGGTACCGACGGTGTCCGAATTCAGAACGTGAACACGTTTTCCGAGAAGACATGAGCGCTTGCGGTACTCATCAAGAAAGCCTTTATCCTGAAGGTTATTGTATTCATCCATGAAGCTGTCGAGAAATACGGCAACGATGCGGTTGGGGATTTCTTCATTGTCGAGGTACGGCAAGACGCTTCCCGCAATGTCGGAAATTTCGTCGGGGAAGCCCTCCTTCGGGGGATAAACGTTGATGCCGATTCCGAGGACGGCGAATGACAGCCTCTGTGTTGCGGGATCAATATGACCTTCCGTGAGGATGCCGCAGATTTTTTTGCCGTTACGGTAAATGTCGTTTACCCATTTGATTTCGGTTTTTATACCGCAGACGGCTTCTATCGCGGATGAAGCGCATACGGCGGCACAGGCGGTGATTGACAGCGCGTTATCGACGGGGATGTCGGGCCTCAGAACAAGACTCAGATATATACCCGTACCGTCGGGAGAATAAAAGCTTCTGCCGAGTCTGCCCTTGCCTTTCGACTGTGTGCGCGAGATGATGACGGTGCCTTCACGGGCGCCGTTTTTTGCGGCTTCCTTCGCAAAATCGTTTGTGGACGGGATGCAGTCGAAAACCGTTATATCGAATTCATGGTGAAGAAATGTTTTTATCAGTTCCTTGTTAATCATTTTTGCTTTCCTGTTCATTGTGAAATATCGGTTTATAAGAAGTATATACAAATTTAATGTATAATTCAAGCGGATAAAAGTATTTTCACGGCAAAGAATAAAATCAAGGAGGTAATGGTTAAAGTGAAAAAAGTTTACAGAAGATTTGTCAGCTTGTTTTTTGTATTTGCCGTGATACTTACGGCAACATCGTGTTCAACGGAAAAAGCACCCGAGGGAACGTCGCACACGGTACAGAATGCGCAGGCGCTGTCACAGAACGAATACACGAAAAAACCGACAAAGCTCACCAAGAAGGAAGCAGTTTTTGTTACGGTGTCGGGTGACGGAAGTGTTGTCGATGTCAGTGTCACGGACAGACTGACATCGGATTCGGAGAAAGTTCGGGTTGACGATATAAGCCCGCTTCGTGACATAAAGAATATCAAAGGTAACGAGAAACCGAAGATTGACGGTCAGAATGTAGTCTGGAATATGGAATCCAGGGATCTCTATTACAGCGGAAGTACGGATAAGAGTCTGCCCGTCGAGTTTAAAATAGAATACAGACTCAACGGAGATAAGGTTGAGTCGGATGGGATTGAAGGAAAAAGCGGAAGGCTTGATATAAATATTGAATCGGAAAACAAAGAGTATCGGACATTCGAGCAGAACGGAAAGATAATGAAGATATATACTCCCTTTGTCGTAGTGGGAGGAATGATGCTGACGAAAGCCGATTCTTCGGCAACGGTTGAGAACGGTGTAAGTGTGGGTGACGGACAAAAGGAGATCGTGATCGGATTTATGCTGCCGGGACTCCTCGAAAGCCTCGGTCTTGATGAAGAAAAAATAAAGATTCCCGAAAGCTTTTCGGTATCATACGAATCTTCGTCACACGAGAAACCGCAGCTGATGTTTGCGATGATACCGATATCACTGTCGGGCGGTGAAAATTTCATGTCATCTCTTTTTTCGGGAACGGAGGGAATGACACAGGCCTTGTCGGGCTTCGGTGAGCTTTTTTCGTCGGTGTCGTCGGATTTATCTGTGAGGAGCATTATTGAGCAGTCTGACAAAATATCAGAGCTTGCAAGCACTGCCACGGGTGCAATCAATTCATTCTCGAATCAGAGGGCATTGATAGAAGTGCTGTCGAAGCATCTGACGGCGGAGAATGCCCGACTTATCGAAAAATTTGCAGAAGATCTTAAAGGTGTAGAGATAACAAAGTATGCGCAGCTGTTATCGGATCCGGAATTCAGGGCCATGATAGACGGGATGGGTACGCTGTCCGAGAGTCTGTCGGCATTATTGCCGAAGATTACTGAATTTGCAAACGATCTGTCAAAAGAGGAAGTGAAAAAATCACTGGAATCATTACCGCAGACAATAGAGCAACTGAATTCGCTGTCGGTACAGATACAGCAGAACGAAGAACTGTCGAAGGCACTGAGCAAGCTGTCAAAAAGCGAGAATGCAAAGGCGGTTTCCGATATTTTTAAAAAAGCGGAAGAGCTTCTTCGGGGCGGTACGGCAGATGCCTTGGCACAGTTTTCAAAGAATTCGGATGAATTGACGTACAGAATCAACAGGGTTATAGAATCGGGAAAAGAATACAGCGTCTTTACGGATGCACCGAAAGACGCTGAAACGAGTGTATATTTCGTTTTCAAGACTCAGTAGCCGTAACCGACGGCAACGGCGGCAATGAGCATGAGAGCGGCAAAAAGGAACTCGAGAACGAACAGCTTCCACGTGAATTTGAGGAATCTTCCGTAGGAAACATTCACAAGTCCTATTGCGATAAGCATAATACCGCTTGTGGGATAGAGAATGTTGCTGAAACCGTCAGCTATTGAGAAGGAGAGGACGATTGCCTGACGCGAAATGTTTACCATATCGGCAAGGGGCAGAACAAGGGGCATTATGAGGAAAGCTTTTGCGGTACCGCTTCCTATGAAGAATTCGAGTGCAATTACGAAAAGCGTGATGAGAAGAAGCGATTTTGTGGGGCCGAAACCGTCGATTGCCGAATAGATGTGGTAAAGTATCGTGTCGATGATTTTGCCTTCTCTTAAAAGGTATGTTATTGCCATAACGAAGATGATGAGCGGAGCTATCGGAGCTATGGTTTTTGCGCCCTGGAAGAAACCGCTGAGAAGCTTTTTGCCACGAATGCCGGTGATGTAACCTGCACGAAGACCGCCTGCGGTGAAAAGAACAGCCATACCGACCATGGGAGCGTAGCTGATGTTTTCACGGATAATCGAGGGCACGGCATCAATCTGCTGAACGATAAAGCTGATTGCCGCAAGAGCCGGGACACCTGCAATACAGAGGACGAAAACCTTTGTCGCTTTTTTGAGCAGAGAATTTTCCGCGATGCTCTCGTCGAGGGCATCCGCATATTTTTCGCGCAAAGCCTTGTCGCTTTCAAAAACGATTGATTTCTGCGGATTTTTTTCAATTTTCTTGGCGTACAGAACGACAAAAGAAGTGAGAATTATGTATACACCCGCAAAAACCAGAAGCCGGTAACCGATACCGCTGAAGATTTCAAGACCTGCCATTGACTGAACAAGTACTACGTTGAAGGGGTTGAAGGTTGCGGCTGAATAACCGAAAGCAATTGCGATAAGGCTTATGCTGATACCGACGAGAGAGTCCCAACCGAGAGCCAGTGAAATAGCGACACAGAGCGGGACGATGGTGATACTTTCTTCAAGAATACCGACGATGGACGAAAGTGCCATCATGATGAAAATAACGATGGGCAGAAGGAAGTATTTTTTGTGTGAAAATTTGCTTACCACGGATGACATGATGCAGGACAAGACACCGCTTTTGTCGAGGATCAGAAAAGTTCCGCCGATCAGAATGATGAAAAGAATTATGGCAACACCCGTCAGAGCATCACTTGATGTAAAGACTTCGACGGGGGCGGTAAAGGTTTTCCAGAAAGGCAGACGGAAATCGATTTCGTGATAAGTGGAATTTCCGCTTTCATCGACGGCGATTATGGTGCCGTTACCGTCGGTAAGGTATTCTCCGCGAGGAATAATCTGCGTCATAACACCTGCCAGTATCATGATGAGAAGAATAACGGAAGTGATAAAAACCACCGTTTTTTTGTTCAACTGCAAACCTTGCTTTTGCTGAGGCTCTTTGACGGCATTTGTTTCTTTCATCGGGGTACTCCTTAGTCGGCATTCTGAAGAATCTTTTCTTCGGGAGAGATTTTTGCGTGAGGGGCACCAAGCTCGGAAACCGCAACCGTGGGAGCTGCCCAGCGTACGGCATTAATGATAATTCTGCGGATTTCGGGGATGTAGAAGGTGGGATTTGTTTCGTGGCCGGGCTGGAAGTAGAAAACTTTTCCTCTGCCTTTATACCAGCAGCAACCCGAACGGAAAACCTCTCCGCCCTTGAACCAACCGATGAAAACGAGTTCGTCGGGCTGCGGAATGTCGAAACGTTCACCGTACATTTCTTCCTGCGGGATATCTATGTAGTCGAAATCACCGTTCATGCCCTGAGCGATGGGATGAGAGGGAAGGACACACCAAAGGCGCTCTCTGTCACCTTCACGCCACTGAAGACAGCAGGAAGTACCCATGAGCTTCTTAAAGGGTTTTGAGAAATGGGCGGAGTGAAGGGGGATGAAGCCCATTCCGCACATAACGCGGTTGTAGATTTTGTCAACGAGTTCATCGGGAACTTCACCGTGACGGCAGTGTCCCCACCAAAGGAGAACATCGGTATTGTTGAGAACGTCGTCGGGAAGACCGTAATCGGGATCATCGAGAGTCGCCGCGCGAACGGAAAAATCGTCACATTCCGAAAGGAAGTCGGCGATAGCCTGAGCAATTCCCTCGGGATAGACATCGAGAACCGACTGTCCCCAGTGATGCTTGTCGGATTCGAACCATACTGTTACATTAATCATAATAATTCTCCTTTGATTTAAATTGAAGTGTCGATTATCTGCAATTCAACAGAATCGGCAAATTCAAAAATTTCATTAAACGATGCTGTTTGTGTGCCGGGTTTAGAAGCAGTAACCGTGCCTGCCGAAGTCATCAGACGTGCGGTTTCGATAAGCGTAAGACCGTTTACGGTAGCATACGCGAGAGCGGCAACCATGGAATCGCCGCAAGCGGCACTCGACGAGAAATCAATCGGGAACGGCTTTGTGCATATTGCAAGACTGTCACGGACAAAGACGGCACCTTCGGCACCCATCGATACCGCAACGGTGTTGATACCGGATTCGTTGATAAGCCTTGCTTCTTCAATGATTTCTTCGACGGATTCGGGGACTCTTCCGATAAGATTGCAGAATTCGTCGAAGTTAGGCTTAATAGCGTAAGGCGATGCTTCGATTCCCTTTCTGAGAAGGTCGCCGTCGGCATCGAGGATAACCTTGACGTCATAGATCTTCGCGAGTGCGGTAAGCTCACGGTAAACGCTTGTGCTGAGATCGTGCGGTACACTGCCCGAAAGAACGAGAACCTCGGTATACGGCAAAAGAGAAATAAGCCTTTCGCGGAAAACGTCGTAGTTCTGCCCTGCGGCGAAGCCCTTTTCGTTAATTTCCGTCATGACCTCGGAATTAATATCGAGGATTTTTGTGTTGATTCTCGTTTCGCCGTCGGCTTCGATGAAATCGTTCGGGATTTCGAGAGCATCAAGCTGATCGACGATTTTTCTGCCGTAGACACCGGCAATAAGTCCCGTGGCGAGTGACGGGGTATCGCTTGCTGAGAGTACGCGGGAAACGTTGATTCCTTTTCCGCCGATATCGGAACGGCTGCTGATGACTCTGTTTGTCTTTCCGACGGTAAAATCGGATATTTCCGCGAATTTATCGATACACGGATTTAAGGTTACGGTGATTATTTTCGGGATATACATAGTGTCACCTGTTTATAAAGAATTCACGGTACCAGACAATAAAAGTGTAAATCGTCCAGATTTTTTTCATGTTTTTGGATTTTCCTGTTTTGTGATCGTCGAGGAGTGTAAGAATGGCGTCACGGTTGAAAAATTCATCTGCAACATCACTTGTGAATGCTTCATGTACGAGGCTGTAATATTTTTCCTGACAGAGCCAGTCGTTGAGCGGAGTCGGAAAACCGAGTTTTCTCATGTCGGCAGTCTTTTTCGGAAGCTGTCTTGACGCGGCAAGACGGAGAGCGACCTTCGTTTTGTCCTTGTGAACACGGTGCTTCGCCGGAATGGAAAGTGCAACTTTCAGCATTTCACGGTCGAGGAAGGGTACACGAAGCTCAAGGGAACTTGCCATGCTCATCTTGTCGGCCTTTTGCAGGATGTCGTAAAGAAGCCACGTGTTGAGGTCGGCAAACTGCATCTTGGTGACATCGTCGAGATCCTTTACCTTATCGAAGTGAGGCTTCGTGAAGACGGCGGGATTCACAGAAGGGAGCTTTTCTTTGAGATAACGATCTCTTTCCTTCCAGTCAAAAACATAATTGTTACGGATGAAGCGTTCCTCGATGGGGAAACGTCCGCGAATGAGGAAGCGTTTTCCGTGGAAATTCGGAAGACAGGACGCAATCTTTGCGGCAGCGGTACGGATACCCTGAGGGACCTTCATGTATTTTTCGTAATCGAGGGGCTCTTTATAGTAGTTGTAACCGCCGAAAAGCTCATCGGCGCCTTCACCCGAAAGCACAACCTTGACATACTTTGAAGCGTTTTTGGCAAGGTGATAGAGGGGGACCGCCGAGGGATTCGGCAAAGGCTCGTCCATGTGATACTGAACGGTCGGAAAGCTTGAGAAGAAATCGTCCGCGGTGATTTTGTTGGCATAGTTTTCAACGCCGTCAACCTTGGCGAATTCCTGAGCATAGGACAGCTCGGAATATTTTTCTTCGGCATAGCCTACGGAGAAGGTTTTGAGCTTCTGAAGCTTTTTGAGCTCATGAACCGTATATGAGCTGTCAACTCCGCTTGAAAGGAAGCAGCCGACTTCGACGTCGGAGATTTTGTGAGCGGCGGTTGATTTTTCGAAGGTGTCGGCGATTATATCTGCCCACTCCTCGAGAGTTTTCGTGTTGTCAATTTCATACTTGAAATCGAAATAACGTTCGGTGGAGAGCTTTCCGTTTTCATAGGTGAAGCATTCACCGCCGAGAAGCTTATAAACGTTTCTGAAAAGTGTTTCACGGTCCGGAATATATTCGAATGAAAGGTATTCCGGAAGACGTTCCTTGTTGAGCTCTCTTACGAAGGAGGGGTGAGGGAGAAAGCTCTTGATTTCCGAGCCGAAAAGAAGAACATCGTCACGAAGATAATAGTAAAACGGCTTGATTCCGAAAATATCACGTGCACCGAAAAGCTTTTTTGTCTGTTTGTCGAGAATGACAAAAGCGAACATTCCGCGAAGCTTTCCGAGGATATCCTTGCCGTATTCTTCGTAGCCGTGAAGAATGACTTCGGAGTCGGCGTTGCATCTGAATTTATGGCCTTTTTCGATAAGGTCTTTTCTGATATCCCGGAAGTTGTAAATCTCACCGTTGAAAACAAGGACCTTGGTGCCGTCCTCATTTTCGATGGGCTGGCTTCCGTTTTCGAGGTCGATGATGCTGAGGCGGCGGAATCCGAGGGCTGCACCGTCGTCGATGAAATAGTCATCCTGATCGGGACCGCGGTGAATGATGGTATCCGCCATAGCCTTGATACAGCTGTCTTTACTTTTGAGATCAGAGTCGATATATCCGACAAAACCGCACATATTCTATGCTCCTTTGGATTATTTATAGTACTTGTTGAATTTTTTGATCTGATTTAACTCGTATGCCGCAACATAGGCATATCTTTTGAGAGTCATGTCGGGCTTGCAGATAATGGGATTACTCCACTTGCCTTCCTTAAAAAGACGGAGTGCGCGTGCGCGAAGCTCCTTGTCGGCGACGAATTTTTTAATAACGTACTTCGGAACAAAGGTGAAGAGATGCTCATTGTCGGCAACGGTAAGACCTTTGAATTCCTTGCCGTAAACGTATTCGTCAACAAGATATTTAACAGCGTTGAATCCGCTTCCCGTGATGTAATAATTGCTTCTGCCGAGGCGGATGTTTATTTCGAAGAACTTGTACTTGCCGTCACGCGGATCGTATTTGAGATCGAAGTTGGCGTAGCCGACATAACCTACATGCTTTAAGAAGCGCTGAGCCTGATCGACAACCTCCATATTGACCTCGTTGATGATGGCGCAAGGGTTTCCGAGAGCGGAGGGAGTATGCTCTTCAAGAAGCGTGTGACCGAAAGCCGCGAAACGGACATCGGAGTTTTTGTCGCAGTAGCAGGTGAGAACACGCATACCCGTATCGTCACCGGGGATACGGTCCTGAATGAGGAATTTATAGTCATAACTGCTCGTCGAGAGATTCGAAAGCATCGTATCAAGCTGTTCTCTCGTGTCAAAACAGAAAACCTTCTTTTTGCCGGGGAACTTTGCATAATGATACAAGGCGCTGTTGGCGGTTTTTGCGATAACGGGATATTCAAAATCGAATTTTTCGGGAAGAGCGGTTTTTTCCTTGCAGTCGTAAACGAAGGTTTTCGGATAGGGGATGGAAAGCTCTTCCATGATTTCGTAGAACTTGTCCTTCAGAACGATGCGATTCATGACATCCTCACTGATGTAGGGGATGATGTAGTATTTCGAAAGAACTTCTCTGTTTTCTATGAGAATACGGACATACCAGTCACCGCAACCGAGAACCATGAGCTTTTTGTTTTTGCCGTACTTTTCGCCGATTTCGAGAAGAGTCGGAATGAGAACGTCGACGTTTTCGAAGCCTTCATAGTAAAGACTTTCGCAAAGACCGCTCATGACGACGGGACCGCCCTGCGACATGTTGACGGCAAGTGATTTGATTTTGTATTCTTCGTAGAAGGAGCGTACGAGGCTGTATGCGGTAATATCTCCGCCGAGGATGACGGGGAGAAAATCGTATTCTTTGAATTCCATAATTCCCAATACCTTTCAATTAATATTTATACAATTAATAAGTATATTACGCAATCGTGAGTATGTCAAGAAAAAATGCTTTGTTTATCAGTTATTATTGCCTGAAATTTCATGAATAAAAATATATCGATTTTGTACAATAAAAACTTGCAATTATCGAAGACAGGGTATATAATTTACAGTGTGTTTATATCAGTTAATTTCAGTTGTTAATAAGGAGATGAAGCAATGGGCAAAATTGTCAAGGATGTCCTCAGGGCAGTCGGTAAGGTGCGCGGCGGAGTTCACGTACAGCACAACAAGAATACTGCCGAGTGCGAGGTCATCAGAGTGCCTTCGCCCGAGAAGGTTATAATTCCCATGCAGATGCACATCGGAGCACCTTGTGTGCCGGTGGTAAATGTCGGAGATACGGTATCGGTAGGACAGTGTATCGGAGATACGACGGCTTTTGTGAGCACTCCGATTCATGCCTCGGTTTCGGGAACTGTTACGGCGATAGGAAATATAAAGCTTGCAAACGGAAATATTGCGAGTGCCGTTACAATTGAATCGGACGGTGAAATGCGTCAGTACGAGGGGATCGAGCCTCCTCATATTGAAACGAAGGAGGATCTTATCGAGGCGGTTCACAGATCGGGACTTGTAGGACTCGGCGGAGCGGGCTTTCCGACACACGTTAAGCTTCGCTTCCCCGACGGAAAGATTGATACTCTTATCGTCAATGCCGCCGAGTGCGAGCCGTACATAACCGTCGATTACAGAGAGTGTATCGAAAATTCGTGGGATATTCTTTCGGGAATCAAGATTCTCAAGGAAACGTTCAATATTCCCCACGTGGTTATTGCCGTGGAAAAGAACAAGCCGAAGGCGATTGAGATTCTTTCGAAGATAGCGGCACAGGAGGAACACGGCAAGGACGAGATCAAGGTGATGAAGCTTGACGCCGTCTACCCCCAGGGTGCGGAAAAGGTTATGATTTATTCGGCGACGGGCAGAAGAGTTCCTCCCGGAAAGCTTCCGTCGGACGTGGGATGCGTGGTTATGAACGTAGCCTCCGTTGCATTTATTGCACGATATGTCAAGACGGGTAAACCGCTTGTCAGCCGTTCGATGACGGTTGACGGATCGGCGATAAATAAGCCTTCCAACGTCAGAGTTCCCATAGGCATGAATGTCGGTGAAATAATTGATTTCTGCGGCGGCTTCAAGGTGCCGCCGTACAAGATTATAACGGGCGGCCCCATGATGGGACTTGCCGTTATCAATACGGATATTCCCGTTCTCAAACAGAACAATGCCATTCTTGCATTTTCCGAAAAGGACGGAATGAAGAAACAGACCGACTGTATCAGCTGCGGACGCTGTGCGGCTGCGTGTCCTTTAAGTCTTCGTCCGGGAGTCATCACGACGATCGCAAGAACGGGCGATGCCGACAGACTTAAAAGTGTCGGAGCGGACGTCTGCATGGAATGCGGAAGCTGTGCCTTCTCGTGTCCTGCCGGCAGACCGCTTGTCCAGAATATGCGTCTTGCTAAATCAATAATCAGAGAGGCGGCGAAAAAATGAGTAACGAATTATTAACGGCGAGTGTATCTCCTCACGTTCGCACGAGAGATACTTCGCGTTCCATTATGCTTGATGTAATTATAGCGCTTGTTCCGTCACTCATAGCATCCGTGATTATTTTCGGATTCAGAGCACTTGCCGTCACTCTTTCGGCGGTTGCCTCGTGTGTGCTTTTCGAGTGGCTTTCAAGAAAGGCGATGAAAAGACCTGATACAATCGGGGATCTCAGTGCGGTTGTAACGGGCATAATCCTCGGTTTTAATCTTCCTTCGACGATGCCGATATGGATGGTTGTTCTCGGATCTCTTATTGCAATCGTCGTTGTTAAACAGATGTTTGGCGGTATCGGTCAGAACTTTGTGAATCCCGCGCTTCTTGCGAGAATCGTTCTCATGGTATCGTTTCCGAAAGCAATGCTTTCTTCGTGGGCAACACCGTTCGCATGG
>JAZSPN010000112.1:0-8170 GCA_045537495.1 Acutalibacteraceae bacterium | reverse complement strand
TTGACTGAGGGATTGCTATAAAAATAAAATAATATAATATTAAACCAACCTTTTGCCGACAATCCTCCCGTCAGCCTTCGGCTGCCACCCTCCTTTACACAAGGAGGGCTTTTTCGTTAGTGCAGACTTTTAGCATTAATGCCAAAAACAAGTAAGCAAATTCAGAATAAAGCACTAAATTTTTGCACAAGTTCCTCGTCAGATAGAGGCGGTTGGATTTTTGCCGATTTCAGGTAAATATCCATACAAGTTAAATACGGCATCGACTTGTGCCGACGCCGTATTTTTAATTATTTTTTCACTACCTTTTCTCTGAAAAGCTCAAGCTGTTTCTCTGTGGGCTCATAGGGCTCGCTTGAACACGGAATCGTCGGCTCACTTCCGTCCGTTCCGTAGAACGGGGAGAGCCTGTCATCCTTATACATATCGCACCATTTTTCTTCTCTGAAATCGGGTATATCGTACGGTTTTCCGCCCTCAAGCATTGAGCGGTGTGCCAGAATTGCTACCGACGACATCGCAACCGCCGAATACACATCGAACGGATGCTCCGGCTGTTTTCCCTCTCTTATGCAGTCAAGGAACATTCTCGCCGTAATATAATCTCCGCCGCCGTGACCGCTCTTCATGATAAGCTCTTCGTCCTCGTCGTTCCATGTCGGATCATAAAGATTCGTATCCTCGGCACCTTCGGGCTTTGACCACGAATTGTAACGAAGCATTATCTTGTCCCCCATACCGCGTACATTTTCAATCTGTCCTTCCGTTCCGCAAATTCTGTACGCATTATGATGTGCTCCGTATGCGGCACATCCCGTAATCCTGAAAACCGATCCGTCATCATTCTGTGTCATGACGTTCGCTGCAAGGTCACCGACACGTTTCGCCGTCGGAAAATCTCTTTTGTCCTCGCAAAAAGATGCAAATGCCGTTACTCTCGCGGGTGTTGCTCCGGTTGCTCTCATAACGGGGCCCAGTGAATGTGTAATATAATATGTTCTCGGCAGGTAGTTTCTCCAATGCTTCTCAAAATAGTTGTAATCGGAGAGGAAAGATGTATCCTCGGGATCCACGGGATGATTGTATTCTCCCTCGGCATAGAGAATTTTACCGATCGCACCGCTCTTGCACACACGTTGCATCTCGCGGTTGAAAATCATCTGCGGATAGTTCTCTGCCAGCATATAGACACTGTCGGACTTTTCGAACGCCTTGATAAGCTCCATTCCTTCCGCCATGGTGCCGTTGCTGATACATTCGGAGAAAACATGGATTCCCTTCTCAAAACATTTTATTGCATACGGTGCATGCTCATGGAAATAGTTGGCAAGTATAACCGCATCCATGTCGTGCTCAATAAAGGAATCAAAGTCGCTGTACTGTGCAATGTCTTCCGAAAGCTCTTTTGCGGCACTTTCAAGTTTTTTATCACGGAAATCACATATTGCCACGATCTCACAGCCGAGCGTTTTGAAATTATGTGCAAGATGAAGTCCTCGGTGTGCTCCGAAAACACCTATTTTTATATTCCTCACGGCCAAAACCTCCTTTACTGTTTAAAATGAGCATAGCAGAAATCGGATTAATTGTCAATAAAAAGCGCTTGACAAGCGAACAAATGTGTGCTAAAATCCTTTCAGAACGTTTGTTCGGGGGTGTTCATACGGAAAGAGTAATACTGCACGTTGACTGCAACAAATTCTATGCGTCGGTGGAATGTCTGCACCGTCCCGAGATACGGGAAAAGCCTGTCGCCGTCGGAGGAAGTGTTGAGAAGCGTCACGGAATAATTCTGACTCGCAACGAAATTGCGGCATCTTACGGTGTGAAGACCGCCGAAACCATATTTCAGGCAAAGAGGAAGTGTCCCGATCTTGTGATTGTGCCGCCGAATTTTCCTTTGTATATGCGTTTTTCTAATCTTGTACGAAGCATCTGCATGGATTATACCGATCTTGTTGAGCCTTTCGGACTCGACGAATCGTGGCTTGACGTCACGGGAAGCCGTATTTTCGGCAGCGGTGAAGAAATCGCCGAAAAAATCCGTAAACGTGTCAAAGAAGAAATCGGCATCACCGTCAGTATCGGTGTAAGCTTCAATAAGGTGTTTGCAAAGCTCGGAAGCGACTACAAAAAGCCCGATGCTATAACGGTTTTCACCAAGGAGAATTTCCGTGAAAAAATATGGCCGTTACCTGCATCCGATCTTTTGTATGTGGGGAAATCGTGTGAGAAAAAGCTCAGGAACATCGGAATTACGACGATCGGAGATATTGCCCTTTGCGATCCCGAGATTCTTTCGTCGCATCTCGGAAAGCAGGGATATGTAATCCATTCTTTCGCAAACGGACTTGACAGTAGTCCCGTGATTTCCGAAGAAAACACATCGACCGTTAAATCTATAAGCAACGGCACCACACTTCCGCGTAACCTCACGGACACGAAGGAGGTTTCGCTCATCATTCAGATACTGTCGGAAAGTGTCGCAAGACGTATGAGAGATCACGGATTCAGATGCACGGGTGTCGGAATATCCGTTCGTGATTCGTTTCTCTTTTCCGTCACACGACAAAAAACGGTTTCTCCGACGGATATTACGGAAGAAATTTGTTCGCACATGATGTCACTCTTTGAAGAGAATTATGAGTGGAAAAACCCCGTCAGAGCCCTGAGTGTCTGCGTTTCGGGGTTTGAAGCTGCCGATTCCTGTTTTCAGCCCGACCTCTTTCACGACGAAGAACACCGCACGAAGCTTTCCCGTCTTGACGGTGCTCTGGATAAGCTCAAAAAACGTTACGGCAGCACCTGCGTGCGTCCCGCTTCTCTTTTGCAGTCCTCCGACATCACCGCCTTGAATCCGTATGACGACCACCTTATTCACCCGGTAGGATTTTTTTAGAGGTGACATGAATGACATACCGAAAAGTTTATATCGACGTAATAACACGATTCGACAAAAACGGCACCATACTGCCTATCAGCATCTTGTGGGAGGACGGCACTCAATATGAAATTGACCGCGTTGTCGATATACGACCTGCCGCCTCACTTAAAGCGGGCGGCTGCGGAATACGTTATACCTGCATGATAAAGGGACGTGAAAAACATATTTTCCTCGAAAACAACCGCTGGTTCGTCGAAGGGAAAAATATATGAGGGAGCTGCGAAAACAGCCCCCTCTTTTGTACTTATCAGAATGTCATGTCTGCGTAAATCGGATAATGATCCGATGTGTACCAGTCGTTTATGAGATCTCGGACAATCTTGTATCTGCTGACGGATTCGATCTTGTCGTTAACCAGGATAAAGTCGATCGGTGTGCCGTCTTCTCCGCCGTTATAGCCGTGATACGTTTTTCCGTTCATTGTATCGGTCGCGAGATCCTGAGTGTCACGAAGTCCCGTTGCCGTAAGCTGAGTATAAAGATCGGTGCCTTTTTTGAAGTTGAAGTCACCCGTAAGGACTGTCGGAACATCGAAGCTCAGAGCCTTCCGAGTAACAAGATCAACACCGTTCTTTCTTGCGAAAACACCTATGTGATCAAGATGTGTATTTACATGAGCATAAGTCTTGCCGGTTTCTTTGTTTTCAAGCACTGCGTATGTACAGATTCTGTTACAGGCACCGTCCCAGCCTCTTGAAACCTCGTCGGGTGTTTCCGAAAGCCAGAAGGTTCCGCTGTCTTTGAGAGCGTATTTGTCCTTTCTGAAAAGAACTGCCGATATCTCTCCGCAATCCTCGCTGAGATCTCCCGTATCTCTGCCGACACCGACAAACTGATACTCGGGCAGAAGTCTTTTGAGTGTTTTGTACCAATCGTACGTACATTCCTGAATGCCGACGGAATCGGGCATATATTCTCCGATAAGACGTGGTACCGTTTCGCCTCTTTCCTCGAACTCACCGCAACGGATGTTGAAGGACATTATTCTGATTTCGCCGTCGTTAATGTGATCCTTCGTTGCTCTTTGCGGAACATAGAGTCCCATAAGGGAAAGAATTATCGCAAGAAAAAACGAAACCATGCCTCTGAACTTGTTAAAAAACGTCAACATAAAAATACCTCTTTCTGATTAAAACTGATTAAATTAACAACATGTTCCTGCTGTTTTCGTCGATGAAATCAACAATCGGTGTATTGTCGCCTATCATTCCGTGAGGGTGATGTCCGCGAAGAGGAATTCTAATCTCTTTGAGAAGGTCTGTGCCTTCAAACGCCTCTTTAAGCAAAAAGCCGTTTTCCTCGTAAATGACGCAACTGTCTTCTCCGCCGTAAACCATCAGAACGGGTATTGAATTTTCCCTGATGGTATCTGCACAATTAAGAGGATGCTCCAGGAAATTCAGAAGTCTGTATCGGGAAATTCCGGGATATGCCTTTATAAACTCGGCTTCCCATACGCTTTCACACTCTTCGTCGCCGACCTTGCCGGGAAAACTGCAATAGTTAAGCACGGGTGCATCGATAAAGATACACGACACAAGCTCAGGATACAGTCCCGAAAATCTTACCGCGTGTGCACCGCCGCAGCTCATTCCGACGGGTACGCATTTCTCTGACAGCGAATACTTTTCGGCTACGTAATGTACAAACCGAGCCTTTCTCGCACACTCTTCACTTGTGGCGAAACGTGTATCATTTTTTATGAATGCAACGTGAAAACCTCTTTCGAGAAGCTTTATTTCGACGTCGGGGAATGCACCCCAGTACTGCGACTTTAAAACCCAGCGTCCGAGGCTGTCCCTCTCTTCGGGGATAACGACGATAGCCTCTATGCCTTCAAAGAGGAATGTTTCGCATCTGAAATTTCCGAGAGTTTTTAACATCCTTATCACCTTTTTTCTTTATAAATAATAATCGAAAAGCTTTTCGGTGTCAAGGAAGAATTATTTGTTTTCCGAAAACCTGAACCTTTTCATAAAATTCCTGTAAAGCAGGAATCCGGTTGCGGTAGTGATAATTTCCGTCAGCGGATATGTCATCCAGAACCACGTAAGCGATATTCTCGAAAAAATGTATCCGAGCGGTACAAAAAGCACCACTGTGCGTACAACGGTGAGGAGTGAACTTTTGAAGCCTTCGCCGACGGCCTGAAAGAACACGGGATAGATCAGTGATGTGACCATCGGGATATATGCCGCTCCGATGAACCTGAAGCCAACAGTACCGATTTCAATAACGGTTTTATCGGATGAGAATACCGAGAGCAACTGCGATGGTATCGCCTCGAAGAGAACGGTCCCCAGAGAAATCAGAGCCATTCCGAAAATTATCGAATCTCTCAGAGTCCTCTTGCATCGTTCGATATTCTTTGAAGCGAAATTATAGCTTATCACGGGGACAATGCACGTTTGCATTGCTCCTAACGGAATGAAGAAAAATGTCTGCCATTTATAGTAGAGTCCGAGAGCCGTAACCGCCTGATCGCAAAAGCCCGACAGAATGAAATTCAGTCCGAATATGTAAAACGTATACGCCGACTGCATGAGCATATTGGGCAATCCCAGACGGAAAATCTTTGCTGTGCAGTGCGGATATTTTCTGATTGACGGTGAACGTGAAAATCCCTTTTTCATCACAACGGCAGCGGCCGCAAACTGTCCTGCAACGGTTGCGATTCCCGCCCCTTTGATTCCGAGTTCGGGCAATCCGAGCATTCCGAATATCAGCAGAGGATCAAGCACGATATTCACGGCGGCTCCGGCAATCTGCGCCGTCATCGGAGTTTTCATGTCGCCTTTCGCCTGCAAAATCTTCGTCCACATACTTTCGAGGAAAAGCCCCGTGCTGAAAAGACACACCGTTCTGCCGTATACGATGACTTCTTCTATAACCTCGGCGGTATCCGTCTGCATTCTCGCATATGACGGCATCATCACCCAGCAAACAAAAGCGAAAACTGCCCATAGTGCGAATGCAAGAGGAGTCGAAACTCCCGCAAATTCATCGGCTTCCTTTTCTTTCCCGATACCGTATTTCGCCGACATTACGGTATTTGTGCCGACGCCTGCCCCGACAGCCAATGCAATCATGAGGAGCTGCAAAGGATACACTATCGACAGCGCTGTAAGTCCCGTTTCGGAATATCTTCCGATAAACAGGCTGTCTGTTATGTTGTATAAAGCCTGTATGAGCTGTGCCAGCATCACGGGAGGTGCCAGACGAAAAAGTATTCTGCTTATTCTTTCGGTTTCAAAAATATCGGATGTAACTGTCAAATCAAAACATCTCTTCTCCTGAAATTCTTATGAATTATACTATTTTTTTACACTCATTTCAACTGTTACGGTGTTATTAATTTCAAAAACATCTTGCTTTATTTCTTTATTGTGATACAATTGTATCAACACGTTTTTCAGGAGGTTAATATGAATATCCAACCCTTGCTTCACAAGGTATTCGGAACCACTCCCGGTAAAGGAGTACAGCCGAAGGAGGCTATTGCTTACAGCATTACCGGTATAGGTCAGAATTTCATCTGCACCATCGTCGGTTCATACCTTACGATTTTTATGACAGATGCTCTGCTTTTCGGTGCATCGGATGTTATGTTCGGTGCTGTTTCGGGCACAATGGCAGTAGCTTTTCTGATGCTTGCCACTCGTGTATTTGATGCTTTCAACGATCCCATCATGGGCAGTATCGTCGATAAAACACGTACAAAATGGGGCAAATGCCGTCCCTATCTCAAATGGATGGCTATTCCCATCGGTATTTGTACAATTCTCTGCTTCCTGCCGTTCTTCGAAGCAAAGACAAAAACAACTTTCGTTCTTATTTCGATAATCTATGTCATCTGGTCCGTTGTGTACACCGTCGCCGATGTTCCCTACTGGGGACTCTCCACCTGCCTTACCAACGACACAACCGTTCGCGGTAACATTCTCACCATTGCACGTCTTGCTTGTACCGTCGGTGCAGGTGTCGTAACGGTCGGTGTTCCCTTTATCACAAACGCCATTACCGCAAAATTCAAATATACCGACAGCGCCGAACACATCGCAATGATTATGCGTGATTACGGTGTCGATGCGGAAGGCGCCAAGGAATACATAGGTACCGTCATGACGGATTGCCTTTCCGCAAACGCAAACACTCTCAAATGGACATATGCGATATGCGCCATTGTTTTCGTCGCAATTTCGATGCCCATGTTCTTCTACGGCTTTAAAAACACCAAGGAACGCTTCACCGCAGAAGGTGAAGCACCGTCGCTCGGTCATAACTTGAAGCTTCTTTTTAAGAATAAGGAACTGCTTCTCATCGTCATTTCGGGCATACTCGGCGGTGCACGAATGGTTTATTCCTACACGGGCGGTCTTTACTTTGCAAAGTATATCCTTCAGAATGAAGGGATTTACAGCATAATCACTCTTCTCGTCGTTCCCGGAGGACTTGTCGCTTCCGTCCTCGTTCCATGGCTTACAAAAAAATTCACCAAGAAATACACCTACATTTTCGTTCACCTGTTTGGCGGTGTCGTAATGGCAATTATGTATTTTGTCGGTTACGATGCAACATGGAAGCTTATCGTTTGCGGTATCGGTCTTGTTCTTCTCGGTATTCCTCAGGGCGTCAACAACATCATGACCTATGCCATGATCGGCGATACGGTCGATTATCTCGAATGGAAAACAGGCGAAAGAGGCGAAGGTATCTGCTTCGCCATGCAGACTCTCATTAATAAGATCGGCATGGCTGTCGGTGCATTTATCGGTGTTATGTCGGTAAGCATTGCAGGAATCAACACCGAAACCGGTATCGTTGCTTCTCCGAATTCCCTTTGGAACGTTCTCATTCTCTCGGGTGTAATCAGTATGTTCGCTTGTGTAGTTCCCATGCTCTTCTACACACTCACCGAAAAGCGCCAGAGAGAAATGGTTGCCGAAATCGAAGCAAGAAAATCCAACTGATAATTCAACAGCTTAAAGCCATAAGCAATACACGCTTATGGCTTTTTTATACAAAAATCAGCAGTTACCCATACCGCCTCCGTCGTCAGAGGGAGCCGAGGAGTTTGTGCTGAATCTTGGCGTTTTCTGCTAAATTTACCTACTTGTTTTTGGCATTAATGCTAAAAGTCTGTACTAACAAAAAAGCCCTCCTTGTGTAAAGGAGGGTGGCAGCCGAAGGCTGTCAAGTCGGATCGTAGCCATGTCGTTCTGTGAG
>JAZSPN010000096.1:0-24346 GCA_045537495.1 Acutalibacteraceae bacterium | reverse complement strand
AAAATACATAGTTGCTTTCAATGAGTCGCCTTGTGTTGCTATGATTTTATTTAAAGTTAAATATTATATGCACTTGCCCCTTTTTTCGCCTCTCGCCGTACCTTTGTACTGCTTCGGGCGAAAGAGAGGGGCATCTGACTTCCTTTCTCGGCAGTCACACCGTGTTCGAAAAACTTGCGTTTTTCGACACGCTGAAACGGGCAACCTCAGAAGAGAGGCTGCCCGTTTGCATTATTCGGTTACGACATTCTCGTGATGATTTCGCAATAGATGTATATGTTCTGAATTTTCTTCGCCTGAATACCCTCCTCGGGTTCGACTATCGGCTGAGAGCTTGAAGTTTCGATATGCTGTTTGAAGGTAATCGCCATCTGTCCGGGGCGCATCTCGCGGATCTTCTTTCTCGGAAAATCTCTGTATTCAACGCCGACGAAATCGTGAATTACCTGATCGATGGTATTATCTGTATAGCAACGGAGTATATCCTCTACCGAAAAGGTATCGATAATATCCTTGGCTTCGGCAAATGAAACAGGTTCGACCTTATAAGTTCCCTTTCCGATTACGTACATTGTGCTGTTGTCAAGAAGCAACAACGGAAGACCGTCCTTTGACATAGTAAAAACCTCCTTTGTATTCCGTTAAACGGGAGTTCAACTATATTATATTTAAACTCACAAAGAATGTCAACTGAAAATTGAAATTTTGTGAAAAAATGACGGCAAAATGAATCGGCGGTCTGCAAAACGAATTACCGAGCAGACCGCCGATGAGTTATTTCCGACGTTCTTTTAAACCAACAGGGGCTGTATCTGTTTTTTTGACAACGCATATTCGGCAGCTTTCGCGGTCAGCGTGAAGTCGGCGACGATCGAATTCGGCTTTGATTCGGAATCGTCCTGACGCATCGGAATGAAAAAGATGTTTTTGCTGTTCATCAGTCTGCCGATGTTGGAAGCACCCGAGGACAGTGCATCGTTGGTTGATACACCGACAAGAACGGGACGTGCGTTGCGAAGATGTGCCTTTACGGCAAGTGTTACACATGAATCGGTGATGCCGTTTGCCATTTTTGCAAGTGTGTTGCCCGTACACGGTGCCACGATGAGAAGATCGAGAAGCTTCCCGGGGCCTATGGGTTCAGCTTCGGTTATCGTATGGATTATATCGCATTTACAGATTTCCGTAATTTCTTTTCTTATGCTTTCCGATGTGCCGAAGCGGGTGTCGGTGCTGTATGCGGTTTCCGACATAATCGGTACTACTTTATAGTTTGCATCGGCAAGTGCTCTGATCTGCAAAATGACCTGCCTGAAGGTGCAAAACGATCCGCACATAGCAAATCCGACGGTTATCTGATTCATTCATGTCCCTCCCTGAGTATGTTTAAAACAGTATCTCCGATGATGATTCCCGCTGTTTTCGGAGACGATTTTCCGGGAAGCGACGGTGCATTGACAGTCCGGAGTCCGTATTTTTCGGCACATTCAAAATCTATTCCGTACGGGGCGGAAGCGATTTCGACAAGAAGACAGTCCTTCCTCATCGACGAAATGATTTCCTCACCGATAATCTGTGAAGGCACCGTGTTGATGAGAGCATCCGCTTCGCCCGTGAATCGGTGAAGCTCACGGATGTAGACGGCATCGCAGCCGTCCGATTTTGCGGCGGCAAGACTCGAACAGCGTCTTGCGGCAACGGTGACACGTGCCCCCATGGAGGAGAAAAGCTTGGCACATGCCTTTCCTGTTTTTCCGTAGCCCGTTATGAAAATCTTTGCATGACGCACGGTAACGGGAAGCTCACGTATCAGTATTTCACACACGCCCTCTGCCGTCGGCACGGCATTTCTTACAGCGAATTCGTCGCGGAGCGCATAATCGTAAACACGGACACCCTTCTTGAAAAGGGTATCGGACAGCTTTCCGCCCATTCCGCAGAACACGCGGCATTCACGGCTTATACAGTCGGTGATGTTTTTAAGCTTGATTTCTTCGTTGCACATCGGAGCGTAGAGAGTTACTCCGTCACGGCTTACGGGTACGGGCAGAATCAGTGCCTTTGCGTTTTTCAAAGTGTTGCAGAGATTTTCATGAAACCGTGCGGGGCAGGAGTTTTCGTTATGATCGAATCCGATAATGTCCGCCGTGTATCCGCGGCTTCTCAGGTCCTCTGCCATATATAAAAGGCGTTTGTCGCCGCCTAAAACGGTAAATTCCGTAATCATCAGTACGTTTCATCCTTTCGGAGATACTATTCACTACATTATATGAGCATGAATTTTAAAAGGATTATAAAACTTTAAATATATTTTTGTGTAAAGACTTTATTTTTTGAAAAAAATAGAATATAATAAAAGGTAAGATAGGAATATCATAACCGAAAGCAGGTGGACGGAATTGTTTGAGATTGATAAACTCCTCGAAGAGGTTAAAAGAATACACTTTATCGGTATCGGCGGAAGCGGAATGTGTCCGCTTGCCGAGATACTTCATGCGGAAGGATACGAGCTTTCGGGCTCTGACAACAACGAGAGTGACACGCTTTCACGTATACGTGCCCTCGGAATTACCGTGTACATGGGACAGCGTGCCGAAAATATCGAAGGGGCACAGATGATCGTCTATACGGCGGCACTCCTTCCCGATAATCCGGAGCTTGTCGCGGCGAAGGAATCGGGAATACCGACGTTTGAGCGATCGAAGCTTTTCGGTGCGATTTCGAGAATGTACGGAAACTGTATCGCGGTATGCGGAACTCACGGAAAAACGACGGTTACCTCCATGATATCGCAGATTATGATCAATGCGGGGCAGGATCCCACCTGTGTCATCGGCGGAAAGCTTCCTTTGACGGGAAGCAACGGCAGAGTCGGAAAGAGCGATACCATGGTATGTGAAGCGTGCGAATTCGTTGACACGTTTCTTGACCTGTCGCCCGATGTGTCGGTATTTCTCAATATCGACGAGGATCATCTCGACTATTTCAAGACGGTTGAAAGGCTTAAAGCGTCGTTTACGAAATTCGCATCCATCACATCGGATACAATTATTTACAATGCCGACGATGAGAGAACGGTTGATGCACTTAAAAGCATAACGGATAAAAAGAGGGTGACGTTCGGCTTTTCGGAAGGCTGTGACTATAAAGGCTTCGACCTTAAAACCGAGGGGGCGTTTCCCGTATTTTCGGTGGAGCATGACGGATGCGTTCTCGGCACGGTAAGGCTTTCCGTTCCCGGAAAACACAATGCGTGGAATGCACTTTCGGCAATAGCCGCCGCGATGAACAGCGGAGTTTCGTTTGAGGACTGTGTATCGTCCGTTGAGCAGTTCAAGGGTGCAGGCAGACGCTTCGAGATACTCGGCGAGTACGGCGGAATCACAATAGCCGATGACTATGCTCATCATCCGAAGGAAATCGAGGTTACGCTCAACGCCGCGAAGCAGATGAATCACAAGAGAGTATGGGCGGTGTTCCAGCCGTTCACATATTCGAGAACGGCGATGCTCATCGACGATTTTGCCAAGGCGCTGAACATTGCGGACAAGGTGGTCATGACGGAGATCATGGGCTCAAGAGAACGTAATACCTACGGAGTCAGCACGGCACAGCTTGCCGAAAAGATTGACGGCAGTGTATGGTTCAGAACGTTTGACGAGGTGGCATCCTACGTTACGGAAAATGCAAAAGAGGGGGATCTTATAATAACCCTCGGATGCGGAGATGTTTATAAAGCTGCAAAGCTTATGATAAAGAAATATGCGGAGGTTGTATAATGAAGTATACGGTAAATAAAACCAATTACAGAGATTTCGATACGTTCGAGATCAACCGACGTGAGGGACGTGCTTATTTCATTCCTTACTCGGACAGAAAAACACTTGAAGGCACCTGCTTCGAAAAGGAAAGAGTATCGTCGGATCTTGTCAGAATTCTTTCGGGCGAATGGGATTTTGTCTATTACGATTCACTGACGAAGCTTCCCGACGTTATCGATACGGACAGCATCGCTTTTGAAACGGTGAAGCTTCCTTCGACGTGGCAGAGAACGGGCTTCGATGCTCCCGCATACATCAACTGTCCCTATCCCTTCGACAACGTTCCTCCCGAGCTTCCCGAGGACATGCCTTGCGGAGTTTACAGGAAATTCTTCGACATCGAAACTCTCGACAGGGAGTATCTTCTTTCATTCCTCGGAGTAATTCCCTGTATCGATCTTTATATCAACGGCAAATTTGTCGGTTACGGTGAGGGTGCACACAATACTTCGGAATTCGCAATCAACGATTACATAAATGTCGGCAGAAATGAGCTTGTGGCGGTTATTCACAAGTGGTCGACGGCGACATTCCTTGAATGTCAGGATATGTTCCGTGAAAACGGTATTTTCAGAGATGTTCTTCTTTACGAAATGCCGAAAACCTACATCAACGACTATTGCGTTAAGACGAAGAAAACCGAAAACGGCTATGATCTCACTCTCGTGACAGAGGTTATCGGCGAAGATGCGGAGATTTCAGCTTCTCTCATGAAGGACGGAAAGGAAATCGCATCCGCTCTTGTGAAGAGCGGCGAAAATGTCGAATTCAAGGATCTCGACGTTATCGAATGGAATGCCGAAATTCCGACTCTTTACGAGCTTTACATCACCCTTAAAAAAGACGGAAAAGATGTTCTTACAATACGTAACTTCACGGGCTTCCGTACAATAAAGATTGACGGCACCGTTTATACCTTCAACGGACAGAAGATCAAGTACAAGGGCGTAAACCACCACGATTCACACCATGTCAAGGGCTACGCCATGAACCTTGACGACCTTAAAAAGGACATCCTTCTCATGAAGGAATTCAACGTCAATGCGGTACGTACATCGCACTATCCTCCCGATGCACAGTTTCTGACACTTTGCGATATCTACGGTCTTTACGTGGTTGACGAAGCGGATATCGAAACTCACGGCTGCGGTTGCGAGCCTCACAAGAATATCGACCTCATCAGCCATAACATCGCGTGGGCACCGAGATATCTCGACAGAGTAAAGAGAATGTATCTCCGCGACAGAAGCCATCCTTGTGTTTCGATGTGGTCACTCGGTAACGAAGCCGGCGGTTATGCCTGTCAGGACGTATGCTACGACTACCTTCACAAGGAATGTCCCGAAATCCCCGTTCACTACGAAGCGGTTATCCGTACCGAAAGACATTCTTACGACGTCGTTTCCGAAATGTACACTCACGATCCCGATATGCGTCTTATCCGTGACAGAGAAAAAGGCGGTCTGTACGGTGAAAAACCGTTCTTCCTTTGCGAATACTGTCACGCCATGGGCGTAGGCCCCGGTGCTTTGGAGGAATACTGGGAATACTTCTATTCGGACGACATTTTCATGGGCGGTTGTATCTGGGAATGGACAGACCATGCCGTTTATCACGACGACGGACCGCTTGAATACACATACGGCGGAGATCACGGCGAGTGGCGTCATGACGGCAACTTCTGTGTTGACGGACTTGTCTATCCCGACAGAACTCCGCATACGGGCTGTTACGAAATGAAGGTTGTTTACAGACCGGTCAGAGCTTCGTATCTCGGCGACGGAAAATTCCGTCTTGAAAACACCAACCGTTTCAGAAGCAGCGGTTATCTCGGATACAGATGGGAGTGCTACCGCTTCGGCGAAATGGTAAAGAGCGACAGCTTCCATGCGGATATCGAGGCACTCGAAAGCTGTGAAATCACTCTTCCGATAACGGAGCTTGACGGCGATGTGTTCGTAAACTTCATCTACACGGACGGCGACAGAGAGGTTGCAACGGAGCAGATTACAATCTCGGAACAGCTCATGACGGAGGAAGAGGCGCCTGCCGTAACGGATTTCGACGAAAATGACGAAACGGTTGAGTATTCGTTCGATTCGGGTAAGGTGGTATTCTGCAAGTCGTGCGGAGCTGTCTGTTCCTTTGAGTCAAACGGAAAACAGCTTATCAATATCGAGCCCAAAGAGGCGAAGGGCTTTATTCTCAACGTTTTCAGAGCACTTCTCGACAACGACAAGGACTGGAAGTCTTCGGGCAAGTGGATTGATGCGGGACTCGACAGGGTGACGTTTGAATTGCAGAGCTTCGAAGCGGACGGCAACACCGTAAAGACGGTTAGCTCCGTAAACGGTGTCAGCGAAAAGCTTTTCGATGTAACTCTCACATACAGTGTGTTCGCAAACGGCAGAATCGATGTCGAGGCACTTCTTATGCCGACGGGCGAAAACGATGTTTATCTTGATATGCCGAGATTCGGACTTATGCTTGAAATGCCGTCGGATATGAGAAATATCAGATATTACGGCAGGGGCGACAAGGAAAATCTTATCGACTTCAAGGCTCAGGCGCCTGTCGGAATTTACGAAACAACGGTAGAGGGAATGTACGAGCCGTACATCAAGCCTCAGGACAGCGGAAACCGTACCGAGGTACGTTTCCTCGAGGTTTCCGACGGTGAAGGCGACGGAATCCGCTTCACGGCACTTCATAAGCCGTTCAGCTTCAGTGCAAGAGAATATACTCAGAAGCTTCTTGTTTCGGCGAAGCACCGTGAGGACCTTCATGACGAGGGCACAACGGTTATCAGCATCGACGGCTTCATGAGAGGTACGGGCACGGGAAGCTGCGGTCAGGATACATTGCCGAAGTACAGATTCAGTGCAGAAAACGGCATAAGCTTTTCTTTCAGCATCAGACCGCTTAAATAATTTTTGAAGGCAGGCGAATGATATGGCGAGGTTTGTAAGGGCTCAGTCGGTACGGCACGATACTTTGGAAATTCCGAGGGCTTCTTCACCCGAAGAGGTCGGAATACCGTCTTGCGCGGTGACTGATTTTATAAAAAGAGTCGAAAAAACGGGCTATCGCTATCATTCGCTTATGATAATACGTCATGGCAGGGTTGCGGCGGAGATACACCGTTACCCGTTTTCAAAAGAAACGCCGCACATTCTTTATTCGATAAGTAAAAGTGTTACGTCATGCGCCGTCGGTTTTGCGATAGAAGAGGGCTTTCTTACGCTTGACACGAGGGTGTGTGACGTGTTCCCCGAGTTTATTCCGAAGAGAGAAAAGGATGCGGAGAGGCTTTCGCATCTTACCGTAGAGCATCTTCTGACGATGACGTCGGGAAAGAATCCGAGTGTTCTGTCCGACAAAACAAAGGGTGACTGGATAAAAAAATTCGTCGATGCGAAGTGGTATGCACAGCCCGGTGAAGAATTCAGATATATCAACGAGAATTGCTTCGTGCTGTGTGCGATGCTTCAAAGGCTTACCGGGATGACGGTGACTCAGTTCCTGACTCCGAGGCTTTTTGAGCCTCTCGGAATCAGAACGCCGTACTGGGAAACCGATGAAAACGGTGTCGAATCGGGAGGCTGGGGACTTTTCATGACTCCCGAAAGCTTCGCAAAATTCGTACTCACGTACCATCAGAAGGGTGTTTTCGGCGGTAAGCAGATAGTGCCGAGGCACTGGGTTGAGCAGTCAACGACCGCTCATGCCGTTACGGGAGAAACAGGGCCTGTCGGAAGTCCCGGCTACGGCTACTGCTTCTGGATAAACACGGATAATATTTACAGAGCATCGGGAGTTTTCGGACAGCTCGGTGTTTCGATGCAAGAGGAAGATCTCTGCCTTGTTGCAACGGGCGGAGAAAAGCGTTACGAAAATGTTCTCGCCATGTTTTACGATTTCGCGAAGAGTGTCAGCGACGGACCGTTAGAGGAGAATCCGAAGGATTATGATGATATGAAAAGCTGTCTTTCTTCGGTGAAGCTTGAGGATTTACCCGTCAGCGTCGCGAAGGGCTGCGGGGAGTATCTCAACGACAAGGTTGTTGTTTTCCGCAATCCGCTTATTGCAAATATTGCAGGCTTTCCGCCGTCGATGCTCAATACGGCTTCCGTCTACATGACGAAGGACAGAGCGGGTAACATGAACCGTTTCCGATTCGGCTTTTCCGACGGGGAGGCACTTTTCCAGTGGACGGAGGGCGATGAAGTCTGCTGTGTGCGTTTAGGGCTTGACGGCAGATACAGAATGTCGAGGATAACTCTTGCCGGAACGAATTATACTGTTTGCGGTGTTGCAGCATGGACGGCGGAGGACACTCTCGAGGTGTGGATACGTCCCGTTGAATCCATCGGAAAGAGAGTTCTTACATTCAGATTCAAAGGCAGGAAGGTGACTCTTTCGACCTACACCGAACCCGAGATTGATGCCATGCTGATTGATCAGAAGGAATCGCTTATCGGTGCGTTCAAGTCGGAAAAGGGACAGAAAAGAGCCGAAAAGATTTATATGAAAGTCCGTGACCTCGCACAGCCCGTAATGCGCGGAGAGCTTGTTACGGCAAAGGAGACTTCAGGCGTATGAAAAAATTCACATACCGACACAAGGTACAGTATTACGAAACCGACAAAATGGGAATAGTCCATCATTCCAACTATATCCGTTGGATGGAGGAAGCAAGAACGTTCATGATGGAAGAAATAGGCTTCGGCTTCGATAAAATGGAAGCTCTCGGAATCGGATGTCCCGTGCTTTCGGTGGAGTGTTCGTACAAAAAGCCCACGACCTACGGCGATACCGTCGAAATCGATGTTTTTCTGTCGAAGACGGGCGGAGTAAGATTCAGCGTGGGATATGAAATGCGTACGGAAGGCAGTGAGGATGTGTGCACTGTCGGTGAAACTTCCCACTGTTTTATGAATTCAAAGGGAAGAATAGTTTTGTTAAAAAGAGAATTCCCCGAGATTGACAAGATCTTTTCGTCAGCACTCGGATATTAATATACGAAAGGTGAGAAAGAAATGGAAAAGAATAAGGTAAAAGTCACGATTTGCGGTACGGAGTACACCATTTCGGCAGAGGACGACAAGGAATACCTCGCAGAGCTCGGACAGGAGCTCAACGACAGGATGACGGGGCTTCTGAAAGAAAATCAAAGACTTTCCATAACGCAGTGTGCCGTTCTCAGTGCACTTGAATATCTCGATGCTTTCAAAAAAGCAGATGCGAATGCCGAAAATCTTCGTTCTCAGATTCAGGATTATCTCGAAGATGCCGCAAGAGCGCGTACCGATTCCGAGATAACAAAGAGAGAGGTTGAACGCCTCGGCAAGGAGCTTTCGGCGCTTCGCTCAAAGAAATCCGACTGATAGAATTTTATGAAAAAACCTGAAATTTTAGCCCCGGCGGGAAGTTTCGAGGCATTCACGGCGGCGATAAGAAGCGGCGCGGATGCGGTATATCTCGGAACACGGTCCCTTAATGCAAGACGCGGTGCGGCGAACTTCACCGATGAAGAGCTGGAAAAAGCGTCGTATTTTGCCAAGGAGAGGGGCATAAAGATATATCTTACCGTCAATACGCTTGTGCGTGACGGTGAAACGGATACATTGAAAGAAGTTTTGAAGCGTGCCTGCACGGTCGGTGCAGACGCGCTTATTTTGCAGGATATCGGAGTCGTTGACGCGGTGCGGAAAATGTCGGATATCCCGATACACGCTTCGACACAGATGTCGGTCCATACGCTGTCGGGTGCAAAAAAACTCGGGGAACTCGGCTTTTCGCGTATCGTTGTACCGAGAGAGCTTACGAAAGAGGAGCTTTCCGAAATATGCGAAAACACCGAAGCCGAAATTGAAATGTTTGTTCACGGAGCACTTTGTATGTGCGTTTCGGGACAGTGCCTCATGAGTGCGTTTTTCGGATCGAGAAGCGGAAACAGAGGACTGTGTGCCCAGCCGTGCAGACTGCCGTTTTCGGCGAAGGGAGGCACGGGACACGACCTGAGCCTTAAAGATCTTTCGCTTGTGCCGTATCTTCGTGAGCTGTCGGAAATCGGAGTTGACTCATTTAAGATAGAAGGCAGAATGAAGCGTCCCGAATACGTTGCGGCAGCCGTGACCGCGTGCAAAAGTGCGTTGTCGGGTGACGGCGATGACGAGATTTTCGAAAAGCTTCGCAGTGTATTTTCGCGTTCGGGCTTTACCGACGGGTATTATAAGAAAAAACTCGGTGTCGGAATGTTCGGAACACGTCTTTACGAGGATGTCACGGCATCTTCCGCGGTGCTTTCGGATTTACGGCGGCTGTACGAAGCGGAAAATCCGATTTATCCGACTGATTTTTATTTCACCTGCCGTGAAGATGAAGATGTTTCTCTGACGGCGGTTTCGGGGGATAACACCGTGACGGTGACGGCGGACAAGCCGTCGAAGGCACAGAAAAAACCGATCGACGAAGAATCGGTCGGAAATCAGCTTTCAAAGTGCGGAGGGACACTCTTTTATCCCGAAAATATCGTATGCGATATAGGAGAAGGGCTGTTTTTGCCGTCGTCGGCAGTCAATGACCTCCGACGTAAGGCGCTGTCGGGGCTTCTTGCGGAAAAACGAAGCTTCGAAGAGTGGAATTTTAACGGCGGTGACCTGACGGCGAAGGAGCACACCGCAGAAAAAACGGAGGTCTGTGCACGGTTTGCCGATGAAAATCAGATACCCGAGGACATCGACGTATCAAAAATAATATTGCCGATTTATTGCAGTAACGAGGCTTTTATAAAGTATAAAGCGGCGGCGGAGCTTCCGCGGATGATGTTCGGAAGAGAAAAGATGGTGAGAGAAAGACTTTCGGAGCTTCGTGAGATCGGAGTTACCGAAGCGGTTTTCGGAACGCTTGACGGGCTGAAAATCATACAGGATTCAGGTTTTTCTCCGATTGCGGGCTTCGGCTCAAATATTTTCAACTCCCATGCGCTTAATGCACTTGAAAAAGAAGGTGTCGAAGAGGCGGTGCTTTCGTGCGAGCTGACACTCAAAGAGAGTGCGAAGCTTCGGGGAAGCATAAGAAGGGGAGTTATCGCATACGGACACGTACCGCTGATGATAACGAGAAACTGCCCCGCAAAGAACGGTACCGACTGCAAAAACTGCAGGCAGAGCGGAACACTCCGCGACAGAAAGGGAATGGAGTTTTCGATTGAATGCAAAAGCGGATATTCCGAGATTCTCAACAGCGTGCCCGTATACCTCGGCGACAGACAAAACGACATACAGAATCAGGATTTCGTTCTCTTGTATTTCACGAAAGAAGACTCCCTAAGATGCAGAAAAGTTTTGTCGCTTTTTAAAGCGGGAGAGCCGTTTGACGGCGAATTTACGAGAGGTCTTGCATACAGAGGCGTTGAGTGACAAAATACACAAAAAATATCTTGACTAATTGTTGATTATGCCTTAAACTTAATAGCAGACTAAATGATTGAAAGGTGACACTTTTTGACGAAAAGAGAAGATGTAAGGAACGTTGCGATTATTGCGCACGTTGACCACGGAAAAACAACACTTGTTGACGAGATGCTCAAACAGAGCGGTATTTTCCGCCAGAATGAGCAGGTGCAGGAAAGAGTCATGGACTCAAACGACCTCGAAAGAGAAAGAGGCATCACAATTCTTTCAAAGAATACGGCTGTTCACTATAACGGCACAAAGATCAATATCGTAGACACTCCCGGCCATGCCGGTTTCGGCGGTGAGGTTGAGCGAATCCTCATGATGGTTGACGGTGTACTTCTGCTTGTCGATGCTTTTGAGGGCTGTATGCCTCAGACGAGATTCGTTCTCAAAAAAGCACTCGACCTCAAAAAGACGGTGCTTGTCGTTATCAACAAAATTGACCGTCCCGGTGCCAGACCTGCACAGGTTGTTGACGAAACACTCGATCTGTTTATTGAGCTTGGCGCAGATGACGATCAGCTTGAATTCCCCGTTGTTTACGCTTCCGCGAAGGAAGGCTATGCTTCGCTTTCCGACGAAGCACGTGAGGGTGATATGCGTCCGCTTCTCGACGCCATTCTGACTCACATCGAAGCTCCGACGGGAGATATCGACGGCGATTTGCAGATACTTTTCTCAAGCCTTGAATACGACGACTATGTCGGCAGAATCGGTATCGGCAGAGTGGAGAGAGGCCGTGTAAGCAAAGGTCAGGCAGTCGTTATGTGCAAGACCGACGGTACAACGGAAAATGTCAAGATATCACGTCTTTACCAGTTTGAGGGACTTCGCAGAGTCGAGGTCGAGGATGCCGTGATGGGAGATATCGTGTGCGTATCGGGAATTTCCGATATCAACATCGGTGAAACTGCTTGCAGTCCCGAAAATATCGATCCGCTTCCGTTTATCAAGATTGATGAGCCTACGATTTCGATGAATTTCATTGTAAACGACAGTCCTTTCGCGGGACGTGAGGGAAAATTCGTCACGTCGAGAAATATCCGCGACCGTCTTTTCAAGGAGGTCGAAACGAACGTAAGCATGCGTGTCGAGGAAACGGATTCAACCGACACCTTCAAGGTTTCGGGCAGAGGAGAGCTTCATCTTTCCATACTTATAGAAACGATGCGCCGTCAGGGATACGAATTCCAGGTGTCGCGTCCCAAGGTTATCTTCAAGGAGATTGACGGTGTGCTTCATGAGCCGATGGAGCTTCTCATCATCGAAGTACCCGAAAACTATGTCGGCGCCGTTATCGAAAAACTCGGATCACGTAAGGGTGAGCTTGAAAACATGGGTGCACGTGACGGCGGTGCGACACATCTTGAATTCAGAATTCCGTCGAGAGGTCTTATCGGCTACCGTTCCGAATTTATGACCGATACGAACGGAAACGGCATTATGAATCAGCTTTTCGCAGGCTATGAGCCTTACAAGGGCGACATCGTGACGAGGGAAAGAGGCTCCGTCGTTGTACACGAAACGGGTGTCAGCACGGGTTACGGACTTTTCAACACGCAGGACAGAGGAAAGCTCTTTATAGGTCCCGGTGTCGAGGTTTACGAAGGCATGATTGTCGGTGAATGTGCCAAGAATGAGGACGTTGTATGTAACGTCTGCAAGAAAAAACAGCTTACCAACACAAGAGCTTCCGGCAGTGACGATGCGCTTCGTCTTGTTCCGCCGACGACACTCAGCCTTGAACAGTCGATGGAGTTTATCAAGGACGATGAGCTTCTTGAAATCACGCCGAATACATTAAGACTTCGCAAAAAGATACTTTCAAAAGAGCTTCGTATGAAGCAGGAGCACAGAAAGAAATAATTTATGACGAAAAAATCTTCCGTGGCACTCGGTAATTTCGATGGCCTGCACATGGGACATATGAAAGTTTTGGAATCGGCACTGTCATCTTCCCGTGACGGTGTTGTTCCGTGTGTGCTGCTTTTCGATTGCCACCCGCAGAAGGTGATAAAAGGCGTCGAGCCGTCGTACATCATGACACCGCACGACAGAAACGAAATGCTTGAGGGTATGGGCTTTACTCTCGTGACGGTTTCGTTTGAGGAAATACGGAATCTTTCTCCCGAGGAATTTGTGAGGAACATTCTTGTCGGAAGGCTCAATGCCGTAACCGTTTGTTGCGGATATAATTACCGTTTCGGAAAAGACGGCGAGGGAAACAGCAGCCGGCTTTTTGAAATTTGTGAAAAGCACGGAGTAAAAACCGTTGTCTGTGACGAACAGACGGTTGACGGCGAAACGGTCAGCTCAACGAGGATCAGGAAGCTTTTGGCGGAAGGCGATGTCGAAGGTGCCGAAAAGCTTCTCGGCAGACCGTTTTCGTATACGTTCGAGGTCGTGGAGGGAAATAAAAACGGCAGACTCTTAGGCTTCCCGACGGCGAATCAGGCGTTTCCCGAGGGATTTGCAGTGCCGAAGTACGGTGTATATGCTTCGAAAACCGCGGTTGACGGCAAGCGGTACCGTTCCATAACCAACATCGGAATCCGTCCGACGATCAATGACGATACGCTTTTAAGCGAAACGCACATAATCGGTTTCGACGGCGACCTTTACGGAAGGAAAATAAAGGTGGAGCTTTCAAGGTTTATCCGTCCCGAAAGAAAGTTTAAAAGCCTCGAAGAGGTCTTCTCTCAGGTCAGAGAAGACATAAAATACGCACAGGAATAGAATATCAGAATGAAACGGGCTGTAAAAAAGCGAAAGTTTTTTTGCAGCCTCTTTTTGATTTTTAAAAACTGTTCGCCGTGTAACACATAAAGAGGGTTGAAGCGACGGTTTCTTCTCACCTGTACGCGAAAAATATTCGATTAAATATTGTATTGAACAGAATAATGTGTTAGAATAATTAAAAATCAAGGCAGGTGACATAATGAAAATATCGAAGGAGAATGAGAGAATACCCGACAGTGCCGCTCTTCTGAAGAGCAGACGGTACGTCGGCACAAAAGAAACTGTTGCCTATGTTCTCGAAGATGCTGCGGCAAGTCTGAATATCAACGATTTCAAAGACAGATATATTTTCGACGTCGTAAAAATCGATTTCAGCTTTCTGGCAATTCAAAACATCGTTGCAACGGTTTGGGACACCATCAACGACAGCATCATCGGCATGATCGTTGAAAAAACGAGAACACGCTGGGGCAAGTTCAGACCGTATCTTCTTCTCGGTCAATTGCCGCTCACGATTTTGGGAATGTGGTACTGGCTTGTTCCTTTCATGTTCCCCGATACACCCGGCGACTACCTTCCGAAATGGATTTTCTATTTTGCAATGTCCATCATCACGGAAACCGCCAACACCTTCACCGCGGTATCGCGTGCAGGCTTCGGCTCCACGATAACGCCGGAACCGCTGGACCGTTCAAGGCTGATTGCGACGGCGAATCTCATGTCGCACATTTTCGAGGATTTGCCGAAACAGATTTTCGGCATCATTTACGACCTGGTTATTAACGATAAAATCGCGGTAAAGCTTCCGAAGCTGTTTTCGGGATTCGGAATCGGTTTTGCAATTCTCGGTGCATCGTTCTGCATCTTCTTCTTCCTCACGACCAGAGAAAGAGTTGCGCAAACGATCAAAAAGCCCAGCGTCATGCAGGGCCTGAAGGCTATTATCACGAACAAGCCGATGTTTATCCAGGTGTTTTCTTCATTCCTGTCGGGATTCAGCATAGGGCAGAGCAGAACGAATTTCTACATCGACGTTATCGGTTCCGTTACCTGGAAAACGATTGTCGGCATACCGGCATTCCCGATTAAGTTTATCAGTTACGGTTTTGTCGAGCCTCTCAGAAAGCGTTTTTCAACGAAAGCACTCTGGATTCTCGAGGATGCGTGGACCGATATGCTGTGGATGATCGTCTTCGGCATAGGCTCAATCAACAAAAACTTTATGAAGAAACCGATTATTCTCCCGCTGATGGGTATTGAAGAAATATTCGAGATGTGCGTTTACGGTTTAAGACGTGTTATTCCCGCAGAAATAAGCAACGAGTCCATGGACTATTGCGAATGGAAAAACGGATACCGTGCAGAAGCGATGATCGGCGTTGCACAGTCAACCATCTCGAAGCTTCAGCAGGCGGTAATGGGCAGTGTAAACAGCATCGTTATGAAGAGAGTCGGCTATATTCAGGGACTCAAAGTCGGAACACAGTCCGATAAGACGAAGTGGTGGATTTTCGCTCTCGGAACGGGTATTCCGATTATCACGAGCAGTCTCGGCATTATTCCGAAATTCTTCTATCCTCTTTCGGCGGAAAAACGCGACCTTATGTACAGTGAGCTTCGCGAAAGAAGAAGCAGGGTTGCCAACATGATGAACGAGGCGACGACGGCGGAAGAGGTTGCCGAAATTGCAGATTCACAGTTTATCGTAAAATGATACATAAATAAATACGGGCAGTGCCGTGTCGCACTGCCCGTATTTTGTTTGGGTGCAGCGGGTAAAGTGCTTTATTTCTTTTCGGTGTCATAATCCGAGAGATCGGGACATATCTTTTAACAAAAGAATTGTCGTAGAAATCGATTATGGAGGAGATACCATGGCAAACGGAACTATTTACAGTGACATCGCCACGAGGACCGGCGGTGATATTTACGTAGGGGTAGTAGGTCCTGTCAGAACGGGAAAGTCGACATTTATAAAGCGTTTTATGGATACGCTTGTCATTCCCAACATTGACGATGTATATAAAAAAGAGAGGGCTAACGATGAGCTTCCGCAGTCGGCGTCGGGAAGAACGATAATGACGACGGAGCCGAAATTCATTCCCGAGAAGGCGGCGCAGATACGTCTTTCGGGGAATGCGGATCTTCGTGTGAGAATGATCGACTGTGTGGGATATATAGTTCCGAGTTCACTCGGTTACATTGAAAACGAGCAACCGAGAATGGTGAAAACTCCGTGGTACGAGGAAGAGATACCGTTCAACATGGCGGCGGAGATAGGCACGAAGAAGGTGATCAGCGAACATTCGACGATAGGGCTTGTGATAACGACGGACGGAAGCATCAGCGAGATACCGAGAGAGGAATACAGGCAGGCGGAGGAGCGGGTTATAAGCGAGCTTCGCGAGATAAACAAGCCGTTTGTGGTGCTTCTCAACAGTACATCGCCCGAGTCGACGTTTGCGAGGGAAACGGCGGCAAGGCTCAGCGAAGAATACGAGGTTCCCGTAATTCCCGTAAACTGCCTTACGATGAGCGAAGACGACATACGGGATATTCTGTCGCAGATACTTTTTGAATTCCCGATAAAAGAGGTCGGAATAGATATTCCGCAGTGGGTAATTTCACTCGGACACGAGCACAGACTCAGAAGCGAGATAATGCAGTACGTGAGGGACGCGGCTTCGAGTCTTCGAAGAGTCCGCGACGTGACGCAGATGGCGGGAAGGATATCGAAATGTGAGCATATCGCCACATCGACGGTGGAATACACGAATCTGTCCGACGGAAGCGCAAGGATAAACTGCACCGTACAGCAGGGACTTTTCTATGAGATGCTGTCGGAAAATACGGGACTTTCCATCGACGGTGAGCAGGGGCTTATGTCGGTAATGCGTGAGCTCTCGGAAACGGCGAAAAAGTATGAGCGAATCAAGGGGGCACTCGAGGAGGTTGAGGCGACGGGTTACGGAATCGTCATGCCGACACTCGATGAGCTGTCGCTTGAAGAGCCCGAGATGATGCGTCAGGGCGGAAGATACGGCGTAAGACTCCGTGCATCGGCACCGTCGCTTCACATCATGAAAGCAGACATCACGACGGAGGTTGCCCCGATAGTGGGCTCCGAATCGCAATCCCAGGAGCTTGTGATGTACCTCATGAGAGAGTTCGAGGAAAATCCGTCGAAGATATGGGAATCGAACATCTTCGGAAAGTCGCTTCACGACCTTGTCAACGAGGGACTGTGCAACAAGCTTTACAAAATGCCGACGGATGCAAGAAGTCGCCTTCAGGAAACGCTTCAAAGGGTTATTAACGAGGGTTGCAGCGGACTTATCTGCATAATCCTTTAAAATTTTTCATATTTTATTGATTTTTTCCGACAATGGTGTTATCATTTGAAACGTAATATTCTAAGGAAAGAGGTTTCAGTATGCTCGACATCAGAATCGAAAAAACCACATCACCCAAGCAGAAGCCCGCGGCAGATCAGCCTCTCGGTTTCGGCAAGATCTTTACGGATCATATGTTCGTAATGAACTACACGGAGGGACGAGGCTGGCACGACGCAAGAATCGTACCGTTTTCAAATATTTCTCTTTCTCCCGCTGCAATGGTTTACCATTACGGACAGGAAATGTTCGAAGGTCTTAAAGCTTACCACGGCGACGACGGCAAGTCGTATCTTTTCAGACCTGACATGAACGCAAAGAGAACAAATGCAACCAACGACCGTCTTGTTATTCCGCAGATCCCCGTAGAGGATTTTGTTCAGGCGGTCAAGGCAGTTGTCAAGGTTGACGAGGACTGGATTCCCACGGCACCCGGTACATCTCTTTATGTAAGACCTTTCATTATCGCAACAGACGAATTCCTCGGTGTTGCTCCTTCCAAGACATATCTTTTCATCATCATTCTTTCTCCCAGCGGAGCTTACTATGAGAGCGGTCTTAAACCCGTAGGAATCTGGATCGAGGATGAATATGTACGTGCGGTCAAGGGCGGTATGGGCTTCGCAAAGACGGGCGGTAACTATGCCGCAAGCCTTATTGCTCAGGTAAAGGCTCACGACGAAGGCTTCTCTCAGGTTCTCTGGCTTGACGGCGTAGAGCGTAAATATATCGAGGAAGTCGGCGCCATGAACATCTTCTTCAAGATTAACGGTACCATCGTTACTCCCGCTCTTTCGGGCAGTATTCTTCCCGGTATCACAAGAGATTCCGTTATCAATCTTTGCAAATCGTGGGGACTTCCCGTTGAAGAACGCAAGATCTCTGTCGATGAGCTTCTTGAAGCTCAGGCAAACGGTACTCTCGAAGAGGTTTTCGGAACGGGTACGGCAGCAGTTATCTCTCCCGTCGGAAAGCTTCGCTTCAAGGATGATGTCATGACTATTGCAGACGGCAACATCGGCGAAATCAGTCAGAAGCTTTACGATGCAGTCACGGGTATCCAGCTCGGCAAGGCGGACGATCCGTTCGGCTGGCGTGTATGCGTTGAATAATTGAATAATAAAAGCAATGGCTTGCAGGGGTATTCCTTTGCAAGTCATTTTATTTTTTGTATGGAAGTAAAAATTTTTGGAATACGGTCGAAAAATGTTGACACGGAAACATTTATGAAGTAGAATAAATGCAGATATTTATTATCCCGACTTACGTATGTAGTCGGTATTTTTTGTCGGTTTCGGTGATACAGATGAATAAGCATTCCCTGACTCATTTTTTTACGGCAGTTGTGCTTTTTTTTGTGACGGCCGTTATTTCTTTTGCACTTGTAAATATATCGGATAAAGCGGTTGACGGCATTACGGCGTCGATTCCGGAAACGGAAATGTCGGAGGAAACGGAAACCTTTACCGAGGCGGAAACACAGCTTCCGACCGTACCGACTGACGTTGATGAATACAATACGGAGATTATCCGTGAAAATTTCGCGGATACTGTGATTATCGGAAATTCTCAGGCGCAGGCACTGAGCAATTACGGACTCGTCAGAGAGGCGGATTTTATCACGAAGGTAGGTCTTTCGATAAATAAAGTTCTCTCCGCCGACGGAAATTCTTTGATAAACGGTCTTTACGGTACCGATTACAAAAAGGTCGTTTTTGTTTTCGGCGAAAATGAGCTCGGCTGGCCTTATCCGAAAAATTTTATTTCGGAGTACAAAAAGGTTATTTCGGCGGTGCGTAACATTCTTCCCGATGCAAAGATTTACTGTCACTCGGTATTCCCCGTAAGCCGTTCACATTCCGAAAAGAGCACCATCGGCATCACCAACGAAAACGTTGTCATTTTCAACGGACTGATAAAGGAAATGTGCGAAGAAGAGGGCTTCACCTTTATTGATTTTTCATCGGCATTTTCCGCCGATAACGGTGCACTTCCCGAGGGAGTCGCAAATGACGGCGTACACTTTAACTACGATTACTGCAAAATATGGGCAAGCGATCTTTCACGTGCGCTTGCGGAATAACTTCACAGAGGACGGTATATATGAAAAAAATCACTGCTTTTATTCTTGCGTTAATGCTTTTGCTTTCGTTTTCTGCCTGCACAACGGACACACAGCCCGAGGATGCTTCAAATACGGCGGAACGTACCGCCGAGGAATGGATAACCTTCATTTCGGAAAAAGTTCCTTTTGACGACACCATGACAAGCGTAGGTCCCGAACAGGCGAAGGCCGTTTACGGAATTTTTGAAGAGGACGGCTACAACGGTGACTGTGCACTTTATATCAGCACAATGGCGACTCCCGAGGAGGTTGCCGTTTTTAAAGCGGACTCAAATCTGTCACTCGACGATATCCGCAAAAAGATGGAGGACAGACTGAGCACCCAGATCGAATCCTATTCCGACTATGCCCCGACGGAAGTTCCGAAGCTTGAATCCGCAGTTATAAAGATTGTCGGCGATACGGTTATCCTTGCCGTAACGGCGGATAATGCACTTGCCGATGAAATAATTAAATAATTTAAGGGAATTTACCATGAAAAACAAGATGTCGCTAAACACGGTCAGCCTTACGCTTTCGCTTCTTTTTTGCGTAGGCTCTCTTTTCGTGCTTACGGCATTGTTTTTTGTTCCCGACAAGAGTTTTTCGAAAACGGAAAAACGTGTTCTGGCGCTTTTCCCGAAGGTGACTTTTTCTTCGGTTGCTGACGGAAGCTTCTCGGAGGATGTCGAAAAATATATTCAGGACCAGATACCGTTTAGAAACTTTTTTGTCGGATTCGGAGCGTATACACAGCTTTTTCTCGGTCAGAACGGTACCGACGGTGTTTACAAATGCGATGACGGGTATCTCATAAACACTCCGATAAAGTATAACGAGAGAAATCTTTCAGGTAACCTTCAGAAGCTGAACGGTTTTGTGAAGGATTTTGACGGTGAAAAGTATATCCTTGCCGTTCCGCAGACGGGTTATATCATGGACGAAAAATTGCCGTCGCGTCACGGTGAATATGCCGACGGCGAGATCTTCTCGGCGGTGAAACGGCAAACGGACGAAAGCTTCGGATTCGTCGACATCACCGAAGCCTTCAAAGAGAACAAAAACGCTGTACAGCTTTATTATAAAACGGATCATCACTGGACGATGAACGGTGCTTTTATCGCCATGAATGAGTTTTTGAAAACGGCGGGAAGAGCGACTGTTGACAAAACGGCATTTACCGTTGAGAAGCACGGCGGTTTTTTCGGAACGACACATTCCTCGTCGGCATTGTGGCTTAATCCCTCCGACACGCTCGAGATCTGGCACTGCAACGGCGCGGACGTTTCCGTCACGGTAAGAGATATCGGCAAGGATACCGAGATAACCTCGAATTCGGTATATTTCAAAGAGCATCTCAATGAATACGATATGTATCCCGTGTATCTCGGCGGAAATCACAGCTTTACTCATATCGTAAACGAAAACGCACCCGACGGCGTTCTGCTTTTATTGAAGGATTCCTTCGGGAACTCTCTTGCTTCTCTGCTGTCTTCGTCGTACCGTGAAATCATCATGGTCGATCTTCGCTATTACAGAACGGAAGCGGTGTCGGAGCTTATTGAAGAATACGGTGTCGATACCGTTCTTGTGAATTACGGTCTTGATAATCTTGTAAACGATACTAATTTTATATGGCTCAGGTAGGTGAAAAAATGAAAATTCAATTGCAAAGCAAAACGATGGATTTCATCACGGAGGAAATCAGAAAAGTCTGTGAAAAATTCAAAAGAAGAGCGCCCGGCTCTCAGTCGGAACGTGATGCTCAGAAGTATTTCAAGGAGCTTCTGTCGAAGTATTCCGACGAGGTCATATCGGAGGATTTCACACTTCATCCCCATGCTTTCATGGGCTTTATTCCCGTTGCGGCATTCTTATTGCTTATTTCAATCGCACTGTTCAGATTCGGGAATTCGGTCATTTCGGCGGTGTTTTCCGTTTTGCTTCCCGTTCTCAGTATTCTGATGTTCGTTTTCGAATTCATGATGTACAAAAGCTTCGTCGATTTTCTGTTCCCGAAGAGAGTTTCGACAAATGTTTACGCTGTCCGCAAGGCTTCCGGCGAAACAAAAAGACGTATAATTTTCGGCGGACATACCGATGCCGCTCCCGAATGGACTTATTCCCTTCACGGGCAGATAAAAACAATTGCGCCCGTTATGGCAGGCGGAATTATTTCGATGTTCGTAATATTTGCAATTAATGCCTTTTTCCTTTATAATATAGTAACGGGTACCGCCGTTGAATTCGTCGGCATGTGGAAAGGCCTTTTCATTACGGAGCTGTGTTTTGTTCCGTTCATAATCGCCATCATGTTTTTCATAAACTGGAGAGTCATCGTTGACGGCGCAAACGATAATCTTTCCGCAAACTATATTGCTCTTTGCGTTCTCAAGGAGATGACGGAGCAGGATATCCGTTTCGAAAATACGGATGTCTGCTGTCTTATTTCGGGTTCGGAAGAAGCGGGACTTCGCGGAGCGAGGGCGTTTGCAAAGAAACACCGCGATGAGCTTCTCGAAACGGAAACCGTTTTTATTGCGATGGACACCATGAGAGAGGTCGAACAGCTCATGGTTTATACAAAGGGCTGTACGGGTACCGTGAGTGACAGCAAGGCGGTCGGCGAGCTTATCCGTGAAGCGGGCAAAAACGTCGGAATCGAAATGCCGACGGCGGGGCTGTATCCCGGAGCCATTGATGCCGAAGCTTTTTCGCGAGAGGGCATCAGGGCGGCAGGCTTCTGCGGAGTAAGCCACAATCCCCAAACGTATTATCACACGAGAAAAGATACGTGGGACAATATTAATCCGGAATGTATCGAACTTTCTCTTAAGATTTGTCTTGAAGCGGCATCTCTTTATGACGAAAAGGGCGGTATTGCATCATACGAAAACAAATAATAATCATCTGAAAGGAGAAATTCAGCATGGGACTTATTAAGGCAGGAATCGGAGCACTCGGCGGAGTACTGGCAGACCAGTGGAAAGAGTTTTTCTACTGTGATTCACTCGAAAACGATGTGCTTATGGTCAAAGGCTCAAAGAGAATCGGAGGCAGAAGCTCGAACACGAAGGGCAGCGACAACGTTATCTCCAACGGCTCGGGAATTGCGGTTGCCGACGGACAGTGCATGATCATCGTTGAGCAGGGCAAGGTCGTAGAAGTCTGTGCGGAGCCCGGACAGTTCACCTATGATACCTCGACGGAGCCGTCAATCTTCTCGGGCAAGCTCGGCGATACGATCAAGGAAACCTTCAAGACCGTCGGCAAGAGATTTACATACGGCGGTGATACCGGTAAGGATCAGAGAGTCTATTATTTCAACATGAAGGAAATAATGGATAACAAGTTCGGCACACCGAATCCGTTTATGTTTGAGGTTGCCAATAAAAGACTGGGTATGTACCGTTCCGTACAAGTCAGATGTAACGGTGTGTATTCTTACAGAATCACAGATCCTCTTCTTTTCTACACGAAGATTGCAGGTAACGTAGGCGATGAATACAGAAGAGAAGAAATCGATAATCAGCTCAAGACAGAGTTCATTTCAGCTCTTCAGCCTGCATTCGCAATGCTCACAGAGCTTGAACTCCGCCCTGCACAGATTCCGGCACATACAACAGAGCTTAAAGATGCTCTTAATACGGCGCTTAAAGTTGAATGGACAGACCGCCGAGGCATTTCCGTCGAGTCGATTGCACTTAATCCGATTACTCTCACTCCCGAGGATATGAAGAAGATCAATCAGATGGAAGACGCCGCAACAATGGGTTCAAATCCGTTCATGATGGCAGGCAGAATGGCCGATGCAAGAGCGAATGCAATGGAAACAGCAGCTGCAAATGAAAACGGAGCAATGATGGGCTTTATGGGTATGAACATGGCGGCAAACGCAGGCGGAAACTTTGATCCGATGGCACTGTATAATGCAGGCGTTCAGCAGCAACAGCAGCAGATGGCACAGCAACAGCAGACCGCACAGCAGCAGAGCGCACCGGCACAGAACGGCTGGAAATGTGCTTGCGGTGCAACTGCAACAGGTAAATTCTGCACGGAATGCGGTGCGAAGAAGCCCGAGGCGGAAGGCTGGACCTGCTCATGCGGTGCAGTGAATAAGGGTAAGTTCTGCCCGGAATGCGGACAGAAAAAGCCCGAGGGTGCACCTCTTTATCAGTGCGATAAATGCGGCTTCAAACCCGAGGACCCCCACAATCCTCCGAAGTTCTGTCCCGAATGCGGTGACATCTTCAACGAAAGCGATGCAAAATAAATTTCAGGCGGAAGAGCGTTTTGTGCGTTCTTCCGCTTTTTCACACATAAAAGAAAAAGGTGTTTTCATGGATTTCGACATGATTAAATTTGCCGATTTCGTTGCCGAAAAAGCTCATTTCGGTCAGGTGGATAAGGCAGGTGTCCGCTACGTTGAGCATCCCCGCGCGGTAGCTTCACTCCTTGACGGGGAGAAGGAAAAATTTGTGCATTACTTCACGACGTTATGGAAGATACAAGCTTTTCCGAAGAGCCGCTGAGGATACTTTTCGGCGACGAAATTGTCGATATTCTGCCGATCCTTACGCATAACAGCGATTTATCAAGGCTGAAAACGTTATACCGACCGACATGGAGCGGCCGGAAAAATACAAAAAGGCAATGGAAAAACTGAAAAATTCTTAAAAGCCGTTTTTACCGACACATAATGACATCACTCAAGATTGAATAATATCTTATTAGAACAACATTGAGCTTATGGCGGAATAGCCGATGTATATTGCCTGACTGTAATATCATGATATCACTCAGACGAAAGAGCTGCTAAGTTCGTAT
>JAZSPN010000037.1:0-1827 GCA_045537495.1 Acutalibacteraceae bacterium | reverse complement strand
TGTTCTCCCGTTAGCCCGTACAAATTTCTGCAAAAAATGGGGATAGAAAAAAGATGAAGAACGGACAAAAATTTTTACATTTATAATTTTGCGTAATTTTATGGGGCTCTACAGGCTTTCGATCTGCAGAACCCCTCCTCTATATGGTTTTATACGGTCTTCGCTTTTTTTACATCCCCTTACTTTTTATACATTCTTTTCGAAGCGGTAGATGCTCTGTGATTCGATGTCGATTGCAGGCACTATGATGGGCGGTATACCCGCATTCGATGTAACCGTCGTGACAAGCGCTCTCGCATACGGGAACAGCTCTTTAAACGTCATCACGTGAATTTTTTCCTTTGCAAGACCTTCCTTGAACTCGAATACGCCGACAACCGTTATTTCAATGCTGAATTTTTCGGGATTCTTTTTGTCGAACACTTCTAATTTAAACTCACCCTTGCATACATTGTTCGGGGCATAGCCGACGTTGTAGGAATACTTGTTGGAAAGCTCTATCTTGGTTCCGTTTTCAAGCTCATTGACAAACTTTATGCCCGATGCCTTGTACAGTTTAAGATTTACATCTGCCATGATTTTTCCTCCTTACGATAATGAATCAATATAATTTATCATCTTGTCACACATGTTTTTCGCCTCGGTACACGCCGCTCTCATATCGACCACATTCTTCAAAATTGAAGACTGATTAAAGCTCTTTATCTGTGAATGCTTCTGTATCGGCTTTATAACGGCATCGATATACGTTTTGCACGATGCAAGCCTCTTGTCGGTGTCACAGTATGACTTCATACGAGAAAGCAGTGTCACCGCCTCGGAAAGCTTCTCGACTGCCGAAAGTGCCGTTTCGTTTCCCGTGCCGTAAATATCGTCAATGGCACTCTGACACAGCGTATGTGCTTCTTCACACAGTGCCTTCACGCTTCGGGCATTTTCCGTGAGCGGTGAAGTGTCAAGACTTTCGGTGGTTTCCGTCACCTTTTCCGTCGTTCTGTTCTGCTCCTCGATACGGCTCTCTTCGACGGCCTGCTGTCTATTCTTTCCGCAAACGGTGCATTTACCGCTTTCAAAAACGTGCCCCTCGGCTTTTACCGTATATCCGCAGACACTGCATACCGAATCCTTCGTGCAGCTGCCTTCACTCATCTTGTGTCCCGTCGGAGTACTCTTTCTCGAACATCTGGTGCACGTTTTGCCTTCGGTACAGCTTCCGCCCGTCCAGATGTGTCCGAGGGCTTCTCCGCTCTTTTTCATGCAAACGCTGCACATCGACGGTGTAACACACGTTGCACCCTTCCACTTGTGCTCTGTCGCGGTACCAGAACTGATTCCGCATACCGCACAGCTTGAAGCCCCGGCACACGAGGCTTTTTCGAACTTGTGCTCACCGTATTCGCCGAACTCCTCTTTGCAGAAGGTGCAACGGCTCTTTTCAAGACAGGTCGCCTTCGTTCTGTCGTGGTCACCCTTTTTGCCGTCGGTGTCACCGCAATAGTAGCAGACGGACGGTGCCTGACACGTCGCCTCGCTGTACACGTGGCCGTGCTTTTCACAGTTGTGATTCGCAATCTCCTCGGCGGAAAGAAGCTTGTCGGGATCCATTTTTCCGCCGTCTTCGCCGTGCTCTGAGTGAGAGCAGGAAAACAGAAGAGGTATCACAAGCAACAGTATAAAAATGCGTATTGCTGTTTTCATCGTATCTCCTCGGTAAATAAAAAAAGAAGAACAGGCCGAGCCTGCTCTTCTGTGGTGACCCGGACGAGAATCGAACTCGTGTTACCGCCGTGAAAGGGCGGTGTCTTGACCGCTTGACCACCGGGCCGT
>JAZSPN010000056.1:0-6822 GCA_045537495.1 Acutalibacteraceae bacterium | reverse complement strand
TGTTCTCCCGTTAGCCCGTACAAATTTCTGCAAAAAATGGGGATAGAAAAAAGATGAAGAACGGACAAAAATTTTTACATTTATAATTTTGCGTAATTTTATGGGGCTCTACAGGCTTTCGATCTGCAGAACCCCTCCTCTGTATGGTTTTATACGGTCTTCGCTTTTTTTACATCCCCATTAAGCTTCATGCTGCTTCGCAGTATTCGCCGATGTCGAACATCAGCTTCGGACAGATTAGCCGTTTGCCGTAGGCGGTAATGTTTTCAAGCGATACCTGTACGGTGTTTGTGTCGCTGTCTGTGCCCGCTATTTTTGGCATCATATACGAGGTGTAGGAGATGTTTCGGAAAACAATATTTTTAATCTCGAAATTCTGAGCCTTCTCATCGTAAATATTCACGAGAATCGGTCTGCCTTCATCGCGGAAAATTTCAATGTTTTCAAAAAGAACACCGTCAATACTGCCGTTTGTTTCCTCTGCAACGACGACGAGCGAAGCTATTCTGTCGTTATCCCAGACGGCGTCACGGTAAATTACGGCACAGTCACGGAAGGTGACATCGGAAATCTTTTTATTGACTTCACCCGTGATGCCGAAGCACCTTGCATAACCGCCCCACGCAATGCAATTTGAGAAGGTAATGCCTTTGCTGTCCATTGTGCCGCCAAGCGCTTTAACTTCAAAGGTGTCATCCGCCACCCGTGCGAAGCAGTTGTTTACGGTAACATTGTGACTGTTGCAAACAGCAAAACCGTCACAGTTTCCGCGGTTACCGATAACATCAACAGTATCTATGCTGACACCGTTGCAGTTGTAGGTAATAAATGACCATTCGGGGGAATTGATAATTTTGATTCCGCTTACCTTTATGTTGCTGCAGCTTGTGAAAACCATACCGCGACGCTCACGTCGGTCAAGGTGAGTAAGGTCTATTACACCTCTGCCCGTAAAGATGAGATTATTGCAGTTGCAGAAATTCAGAAACGGATATCTTGTAAGACCGATGGTGTTGTGTCCCGGTGCGCTTGGCTCAAAGTATTTGTTTTCGTCTTCCGCACTGTCGATGTCGTAGAGGTGGTTGGCGATAACATAAGCGCCTTCTCTCAGGTAGATTACCAGGTTATTCTGTGAAACGAAATTTACATAGTCATATTTATATACGCCCTTATCGAGAACAATCACATTGTCTTCGCCGTATTCATCGATGTATTCTGCAATTTCGGCATCCTCATCAATTTTTTCGCGGACAAAAAGAGTGTAGCCGTAATATTGATTTGCTCCGTTGAAAAGGAAGGTGTAGGTACCCGTTTTATTGATGGATGCGGTTACCTTGTTGTTCGAGCATCGTGCTTTTATACCGTGTGATTCAGGCAGGACAACGGCGTTTTTCAAAGTCACATCGGCACCCGTTATTTCGACGTTGAATGAAAAATCGGTGCTTGTGTCAACATAAATTTCGGAAAAAGAGTGAAGCGTCCCCGTATTATCGACACGGATAAAAACCACCGAAGCATATACGGGGATTTTTGTGTCGCTTACTTTTGCCGTATAATACGGAGAAATTATAATCCCGTTGATATCGTCGTATCCGCCCGACTGAACATATTCGGGAAGTTGTGCCGAGGCACGGCTCACAAGCTCCTGCTCGGTAAGTCCCGCTTCCTCGAGGGTGACAATGCCCTCATCGGGATATTCGAGAAACGAAAAATCGAAATTTTCACTCTCGGGATAAATTGTGGCAGGAAAAAGCAGGTTAGAGCAAAAAACAGAAACCGCGGTGAAAACAGTAAACAAAAATTTAATAAAAGCTTGCATCGGATTATCCGCCCTTCAGAATAAGAAAATATAATGACAGACCTTGTTGAATTTCGATTTTAAAACATTATAGCATACAGCCGTTGCGGACTCAACCCCGTAACGGCGAAATGACGACGTTTGTCACTGTGAATACCTCTGTCCTTGCGTTAATGCGGTGTCTGTGATATACTCAGAAACAAATAAACTCGAATTTACAGAGGAAAACTTATGAATGAAGAATGCATGATTTGTAAATCGCCGTTAGAATATCTTGATGCGGATATCGGGGCGGAGTGTGAAATTTGTCATAAAAAGCAGAACAGCAAAACACGATGTGTAAACGGTCATTTTGTCTGTGATGAATGTCACGCAAGCGGAACAGACGGGATTTTTTCGCTGTGTTTAATCGAGAAGTCAAAAAATCCCATAGAAATACTCGAGAAAATGATGTCGCTTGACTTTTGCCATATGCACGGGCCCGAGCATCATGTCATGGTCGGGGCATCGCTTCTTACGGCATATAAAAATGCAGGCGGAGCTTTAAAGCTTGAAACGGCACTTTTTGAAATGTACAAAAGGGGAAAACAGGTCCCGGGCGGAGCTTGCGGTTTCTGGGGTGCATGCGGGGCAGGCATCAGTGCAGGCATGTTCATTTCGATTGTTACCGGGTCAAATCCGTTGGCAAAAGAAGCGTGGGGGCTTTCGAATCAAATGACGGCAAGAGCACTGAATGCAATCGCTCAAAAAGGAGGTCCCCGTTGCTGTAAGAGAGATTCATATCTTGCAATCATTGAGGCTGTTTCTTTTGCGGCGGAAAAAATGAATGTGCAAATGGAAATTGACAAAGTTGTCTGTTCCCGTTCACACATGAATAATCAGTGCATAAAAAATGACTGCCCTTTTTATCAAGGTACAGTTACTACATACGGCGTGAAAAATAAAAGAAAGTCACGGTACCGTGTACGCTGAGCGAATTATTCATGTCGCTGTACGAATACGGTATCGCACGGAGGTTTTATGGTTTTTTTATTAATTGTGATATACATCGCTTTTATAGGTCTCGGAGTGCCCGATTCTCTCATCGGCTCCGCCTGGCCTGCTGTCCATGCGGAAATGGACATTCCCGTTGAAGCCGTGAGTATTCTCACCCTTCTGATTTCAGGTTGCACCGTGTTATCAAGCATGTTCAGCGCGGGAATTCTCAATAAACTGGGAACAGCAAAAGTTACGGCTTTCAGTACAGCCATGACTGCGCTTGCCTTGCTTGGTTTTTCGGCAGCCCCGTCTTTTTGGTTTATGATACCGTTATCCGTTCTCCTCGGACTCGGTGCAGGCGCGATTGATTCAGGGCTTAATAATTATGTGGCACTTCACTGTAAAGCAGGCCATATGAATTTCCTGCATTGCTTTTACGGTGTGGGAGTAACCCTCAGTCCTTATCTTATGTCACAGGCGCTGAGCGATGTGGGCTGGCGTGGCGGTTATCGCTATGCTTTCTGTGTGCAATCGTTTATTACATTGTTGCTGATAGTGTCCCTTCCGCTGTGGAAGAAAACCGCCTCCGACGAACAGCCGGAAGAGGAAAGGGGCGAAAACCTCACTCTTTTGCAGATGGCAAAAAGAGCGGAGGTTCGGCAGGTATGGATCATTATGCTTGCAACAAATGCAATTGAATATGCCTGCGGAGTCTGGGGAAGTACATATCTTGTAACGGAAAAAGGCTTTCAGACAAAACACGGTGCGCTTGCTTTGACAATATATTATGCCGGAATGTCAATCGGACGTTTTGTTTCCGGTTTACTTTCCGATAAAATCAGCACATGGAAACGCATCGGTATAGGCACCGCCGTTCTTGCTCCCGCCATTGTGATTATGCTTCTTCCTCTGCCCGGTGCAGCCGCCGTAGTCGGTTTGTTCTTTGTCGGTCTTGGTAACGGATCCATCTACCCGAACATGATACACCTGACACCGCACAACTTCGGCAAAGAAGTTTCACAATCGGTTATGGGCTCACAGATAGCATTTGCCTACATCGGCGTTATGCTGGCACCTCCCGCGGTCAGTCTTATAAGAAGACTGTTCGGCATAGCGGTATATCCCGTATTGCTTGCCGTACTCTACGTGATAATGGTTATAACTTTGAAGTGCTTTACAAATCGATTGAAAAAGCAGGGACGATACAATGCGGATGTCTGAAATGACAAGGACGGAACAAAATGAAAAACGATAAATTCGATGTAAACAGTTTCATCTCTCCCGATGTTTCTTTCGCTCCCGTGTATATCTGGGTGTGGAATGATATATGCACTTGCGATATCATAGATGCTCAGCTTGCCGAGATGCAGAATCTCGGCATACGGTCATTTTATATTCTTCCCGAGCCGAAGGAATTCCGACCTGACTGTATGCCTACAAATTTAAAGCCCGACTATCTCAGTGCGGAGTATTTTGAGCTTTGTGCCTATGCCGTTGGAAAAGGAAAGGCTCTCGGCATGAAATGCTGGATCTACGATGAAGGCGGATGGCCTTCCGGCGGCGCGTGCGGAAAAGTTCTTCGGGATCATCCCGAATATGCCCGACAGGTCCTGAAAGCCCGTGAACGCTCTTTCTTTGCAGGCGACGTGTACAAAAAATTAAGCCCCGATGTTGTGGCATCTTTTATTCGTGATAAAGAAATTATCGAAGACGGATACAGATTTTCCGAGGACACCGTTATAACCGAGTATGTTCAGGAAAGCGAGATTTTCTCGAATGCGGATTATCCCGACTTGCTGAATAAGGATGCAACGGAATATTTTATAAAAATTACTCACGACAAATACGCATCCTCGATGAAAAATTCACTCGGTAAAAACGTTACCGCCGTATTTACCGATGAGCCGAAAGCCCCCTTCGGAGCATTCAGAAAAGAGCTTGCACAGCAGTATGAAAGCGTGTACGGTGAGTCGGTATTGCCGTATCTTCCGCTGATAACACGAAGAGTTGCGGTGACGCAGGAGAATGTTCACATACTGTACCGTTGGTACGATCTGTGCAGTCGGATGTTCTGTGATAATTTTCTTCTCCCGTGCAAAAAATGGGCAAACGATCACGGCATGGCTTTCACGGGGCATATGGATAAGGATCACGAACCGACGGGCTGTGTCCGTGGCGGAGGAAACTTCAACCTGATGCGGGCTCTTCGGTGCTTTGATATACCCGGAGTCGATGTTATCTGGCGACAGCTCTTCCCCGAGAATAGAATAACAAACAGGGATGATCTGAACGGGTACAACGGATTTTTCCCGAGATACGCATCGTCCGCCGCCGCACAGAACGGCACAAAACTTGCAATGAGCGAGATTTTCGGCGTAGCGGGGCCGGGACTTACTTATGATATAATGCGTTTTACTGTAGGATATCTGGCTGTACGCGGAATAAACATCTTCAATCTGTTTAATTTTCCGCTCGGGCGAAAAGGTGCATATCTTGCGCAGGAGTTGCCGATTTTTACGGAAAATCAGGTTTTTTACCGTTATCTTGCTCAGTTCAACCGTTACATGGAACGGCTGTCGTATGTTTCCGCTCTCGGAGAACGTGTTTGCGAAACGGGAATTTATTATCCCGTTCACGATTTTCAGGGCGGTCTGAATGCGGATGCCGTGGCAAAGTCCTTCGATACTCTCGGCAGAGCACTCGAAGAAATGATGGTGGATTTTGATATCGTTGACGATGATGCTTTAGAGGCATCACACGGGGCAGACGACGGCTTTATACGCATCGGCAGAGCGGTATACCGACATATCATTATTCCCGAAAATGCTTTTATTCCGCAAGAAACCCAAAAGGTGCTGCACCGTTTCATCGAAGGCGGCGGCAGTGTTTCGCACGGCCTTTCCGATCTCACACCGATAATCCGTGTTGAGGGCGCAGGTTTGCGGGCAATGCACAGAAAAGCAGAAAACGCAGATCTGTTCTGTCTGTTTCGGGAAGCGGGGGAAAACGGAGATTATCTGCTTCATATGCCCTCGTCAGGCGGCTGTTTGCTTGATCTTGAGAACGGTGCACTCCGACGTTTTGAAGCTGAAAAAGGTATTTTGAAGCTTTCTCTTCAAATAGGCGAAACAGCGGTGATATTACTGACCGACGAAGCTTTCGATGCGGAAAACATAAAAGAATTCAGAGAAAAATTCGATATTCCGAATGAATTTCTGTTCCGTCGGAAAACGGAACTTATCTGCAATGAAAACGGATTTGAAAATATAAAGCATTCCGACAAAGAGAGTCCCGTCAACCTCGGCGATTGGGCACATCTGATCGGAAGCGCATATTCGGGAAGCTGTGTCTATGAAACAACATTTACACTCCCCGATGAAAAAGCAGGAAAAGAAGGAGAAATTGACCTCGGAGAAGTTCGCTTCACGGCTTGCGTTTATCTCAACGACCGACCTCTGGGAACGGTTTTGGCGCCTTTGTACAGGCTGAAAATACCCGACGGTGTACTCTGCAAAAAGAATAAGCTGAAAATAGTTGTGACTAACACATCGGCGAACCGGTATATTCACACCGACTATTTCGACAAATGGAAAACGGAAGAATTATCCACATATTTTGAAGGAGAGAAGAATTTGGCAAAAGACTTTGTATCAGGCGGACTGTACGGTCCCGTTGCACTGTATACAGAGTGATCTTCACCCCCGTAAGACGAATCGGAATAAAGATTTCGCCGTCGGATATTCGGTAATCCAAACAGCGAACAGGCTGATTATTCGGTTGTAACGTTGACAATGAATAGTCGGTATGTTATCATAAATCTGAAAATAAGATGAAACACTTCTTCAATATTCGTTATTAACTATTATCTATATTCCGCCCCCTCCGGGGGATTGATACGAAAGAAATAAGGTGATTTTATGAAAGGTATTTGGAAAGGCGACAATGACGAGTTTGGTCTTCTTTACGGAAAGACCTACGATATAATAAGCGAAGAGTTTGACGGAAAGATGTTCAAGTCGGATCGTAGCCATGTCGTTCTGTGAGCC
>JAZSPN010000106.1:0-20901 GCA_045537495.1 Acutalibacteraceae bacterium | reverse complement strand
TGCTATGTGCTACCGTGTATCTGGACAAAAAGGCGGTTGCCTGCGGCTTGGGAGTTCTGGAGCAGGGCTATGTGGGACTTCTTGATATTGTGGTAAAGGAAGAGTACAGGGGATGCGGTTTCGGAAAGGTGCTTTGTCAGGCACTGTTGGAAGCAGGGAAAAAGCAAGGGGCGACAAGCGCATACCTGCAGGTGGTGGACAGCAACACGGTGGCAAAGACGACGACATCGCCCTTGACTCTTCCGCTATCGGCGACAGAAACAGCAAAGGAAATCTTATCGCCTGCTACGACGTGATTCTCGATGATAACGGATATCTTACAGATTATAAGAGAATCTCGGAAAGTGATACTGCTGTCGGCACAAAGTGGTATGCGTATTGCAAGATAAGCTCCGATTCTCCGTGGTACAATAATCAGAGCTATGCAAACACTCTTGACAAGAAGACGATAGAACGTTTCGTCGAGGTAACTCACGAGAGATACAAAGAGGTTGTCGGCGATGAATTTGACGGTGTTGTGCCTGCAATCTTTACGGATGAACCCCAGTTTACCAAAAAAGGTATGCTCATGAATTCTACCGATCAGCACGATATCATGATGCCGTGGACCGATGACATTCCCGAAACATACCTTAAAGCTTACGGTGACGACCTGCTTGATTCTCTTCCTGAGCTTTTCTGGGATCTTCCCGAGTCGGCCCCGTCCGTAACTCGCTACCGCTACCACGACCACATCACCGAGCGTTTCGCCGAAGCTTTTGTTGATGTTTGCGGTGACTGGTGCTCAAAGAACAATATCGCACTTACGGGACATCTTATGAACGAGCCCACTCTTCACTCTCAGACGTCCTCGGTCGGCGATGCAATGCGTTCTTACCGCGGATTTGAGCTTCCCGGAATTGATATGCTTTGCAACAACTTCGAATTCACTACCGCAAAACAAACTCAGTCTGCTGTTCATCAGTACGGCAGAGAGGGTATGCTCTCCGAGCTTTACGGAGTTACCGGCTGGGACAGCGATTTCAGAGATTACAAGCTTCACGGTGACTGGCAGGCTTGTCTCGGCGTAACAATAAGAGTTCCTCACCTTTCATGGTATGCCATGGGCGGTGAAGCAAAGAGAGATTACCCGGCATGTATTCACTATCAATCTCCGTGGTACAAGGAATTCGCTTGTATAGAAGACCATTTTTCAAGAGTACATACGGCTATGACGAGAGGTAAGCCCGTTGTCAGAGTCGGCGTTATTCACCCCGTGGAAAGCTTCTGGCTTCACTGGGGTCCCAACGACAAAACGGCACTCATCCGAAACTGCCTTGATAAAAATTTCCAGGATCTTACCAAGTGGCTTATCAAAGGCAGCATCGACTTTGATTTCATCTGCGAAGCTCTTATCCCCTCTCTTTGTAAAAATCCGTCGAATCCGCTCAGAGTCGGTGAGATGGAATATGATGTGGTACTCGTACCGGGTTGCGAAACACTTCGTTCAACAACTCTTGACGCTCTTGAGGCTTTCAGCGCATCGGGCGGAAAACTTATTTTCCTCGGCAACGCACCCACACTCGTCGATGCAAAGACTTCGGACAGAGCCGCCGCTCTTTACAACGGCTCAAAAACAATCCCCTACGACAGAAACTCTGTTTTGTCGGAGCTTGACGGTGAACGTGAACTTACAATTCGTCTTGCAAACGGCGAGCTTTCGGATGAGTTTATTCACCAGCTTCGTCAGGACAACGACTGTCGCTGGTTGTTCGTCACTCGTTGTGCTGAGCCCTATGACAAGTCACTTCTTCATTCTTCCGACCTTAATATTACCGTCAACGGAGAATACACACCCTTTGTCTACGATACAATGAACGGTGACATCTATCCGATCGACTGTAAGTATGTTCACGGTAAAACGGTAGTTTCAAAGAAGCTTTTCGATTACGACAGCCTTCTTTTGAAGCTTGTTCCCGGCAAGAGAGAGCTTCCGGTCGAATCCCGTAACACAACCGCTTATGATTCTGTGACAGAGGTTCCCTCTCTTGTTCCTTACACGCTTTCGGAACGCAACGCTCTCCTTCTTGACACGGCAGAATATAAGCTTGACGACGGAGAATTCATGCCCGAAGAAGAAATTCTCCGACTCGATAACGCTTGTCGAAACATTCTCGGAATCCGTGGCAGAGATCATCACGTTCCTCAGCCGTGGGTTATCAAAGAAGAGGCAACTACGCATTCAATCACACTCCGTTTCACCATCAACAGTCTGATTGATTACAAAGGTGCTGAACTCGCACTCGAAGACGCCGAAAAAGCCGTAATAACATTCAACGGCGAAAATGTTAGAAACGATATAACCGGTTGGTTCACCGACAAAGATATCAAGACCGTTTCTCTTCCCGACATTGTCAGGGGCGAAAACATTCTTGTCATAACACTTCCGTTCGGTGTCAGAACAAATACCGAATGGTGCTACATTCTCGGAAACTTCGGTGTCAACGTTGCAGGCTCAGTCAAGACAATATGCGACCTTCCCGAAAAGATAGCATTTGACTCGATCCTTCATCAGGGGCTCCCCTTCTATTCGGGCAACATCACGTATCATCTTGAATCCGAAGGTAAAAACATTTCGGTATCAACGAATCGTCTTATCGGCACACTCGTCACCGTTACGGTTGACGGCGAAAAGAAGGGCAGAATTGCTTTCCCGCCCTATAACCTTGAAATCAACGGTCTTACAAAAGGAAAACACAAAGTTGATATCACTTTATTCGGTAACCGCGCAAATGCCTTCGGTCCCGTTCACAACACCAACGAGAATAATTCTCATCACGGTCCTAACTCATGGCGTACCGACGGCTCCCACTGGTCATATGAATATGTTTTAAGAAAAATAGGTCTTCTGACAAAACCTGAAATCAGGTACAATTAAGGAGGTAAATATGAAGTACAGAATAGTTTCACTTTTACTTGTCATCACATTATTTATCGGCATGTTCTCGAGTTTCTCCGTTTCGGCGGAAGATGCCCCGACACTCAAGTTTAACGATGACGGGAAATTCACAATCGTGCAGTTCACGGACACTCACACCACTGACCAGCCGTACGATGAAATGATTGCACTTATCGAAGGTGCTCTCGACACCTACAAGCCCGACCTCGCCGTATTCACCGGCGATAATCTAACCGGCGGTTGGTATATGTCGACTCCTTATTCGGTAAAAAAAGCCATAGGTTATCTGGTTTCCCCCTGCGAAGAAAGAAATATACCGTTCGCCATTGTTTTCGGCAATCACGATTGGCAAACGCTTACACCGAAAGCGCTTCAGCTCAAGTACTACGATGAATATTCGATGAATCTTACACAGAACGGTTTTTCGGTACTTCATCGAAGAGCAAACTATAATCTCACTGTCAAAAGCTCCGACGGAAGCAAGGACGCCTTTAACCTGTGGTTTATCGACTCCGGAACAAAAGACATGTTTGAAAAATTTCATCCCGTGTATGACAGTCAGATAAAGTGGTACGAAAACAAAAGCGCAGAGCTTAAAGAAGCCAACGGCGGCAAAGTTGTGCCCTCTATCCTCTTCCAGCACATACCCGTATACGAAACGTGGAGTATTTTGAAAGAGGTATCCGCCGAAACCGAAAATGCGATTCAGCATAACGGCAAATACTACATTCTTGACCCCGACAAGGCATACAAGAACAGCGGAAGACTCACAAGCGTACCCGGTGACTTTGATGACTCGGGTAATCAGTACAAGAGCTGGGTTAAAACGGGCGATGTTATAGCTGCATTTTTCGGTCATGATCACACCAACGATTATGTCGGTATCACAGATGACGGCATCATGCTTGGCGGTACCAACACAGCCGGCTTCCAGAGTCGCGGTGACGGCAATCAGGGCTGCAGAGTCATTGAAATCTTTGAAGACGATCCGACAAACATCAACACGTTTTCTGCCTATTACAAGGATTTTGTCGGAGGCCCCATTCCGGAATCCAAAAGGGAATATGACAGTGAAGCTCGCTGGATGAGCATTCTGGAAATGATTCTTCCCGATTTTATTTATAATCTTTTTACTGAATAAGTCAAGAATCCTCCTACAGTTCAACAAAACTGTAGGAGGATTACTTTATCTGAACCAAAGTTTTATCCATCCCAAAGGACTTACACCTTTAACGAAGTGACATACCTTTCCCGAATACGGACAATCGAAAACTTCCATTTCATCAGACATTATGAGATCAGCATGACGTATACGTGTTCCGCAAATTTTACTGAGCGCATGTACACTGATTTTTGTTTCATTCGTTCTGATTATCTTCTGAACTGTAAAAGGATTCATAAAACCCCTCCCGACATTTCCCAGTATAACACCGTAAAAACGTGAAAACTGTTGAAATCTGCGGAAGGGGTTAAATTTATAAAATTGAATTTATGGCACTGAGAGTATTCTCCAAATCGGCTTTAACAATAAGCAGTGAAAGATCACATTCCGAGGTAGTTACCATGCGTATGTCGGAATTGACACTCGCCGCAGCTTTAAAAATTTTTGCTGCCACGCCGGGAGTTCCGTCCATATCCTCGCTGAATACACTGATTTTGCAGTTACCGCTGCTGACGCTGATTTTGAGATCCTGATTTTTCTCTCTCAGCTCAGCCGCAACTCTCAAAATACCGCCGAAATCGTTACCGTCAACAGTAAACGAAAGGCTCGAATGTTGACCGTTCGGAGGTGTCTGGGATATCATGTCAACATCGATTCCGGCTTCGGCAATCTTGTCAAACACCTCAGAAATAATGTCGATATCAGCAGGAGAATCCAAGAGCGAAATTAAAGTAATGTCTTCTCTGACTGTGACGGTGCCTTTCAAAGGGATCACTCCTTAAGAATCAGATAGCAGAAACAACATCCTTCATCGAATAGAGTCCGCACGTCTTCTTTTTGCTGATCCAGACAGCGGCATTGACCGCACCCGCTGCAAAAATCCTTTTGCTTCCTGCACTGTGAGAAAGTTTTATAACCTCATCAGTACCTGCAAATATTATTTCATGCTCACCGACAATTGTTCCGCCTCTGACAGCATGAATACCTATCTCGTTTTTAGAGCGCTTTTCACGCTTCTCGTGTCTGTCGTAAACATATTCCGAATCAAAATCAACGGCTGAAGCAATTTCATCCGCAAGCATAAGCGCCGTTCCGCTCGGAGCATCGATTTTTTTGTTGTGGTGCATTTCAACTATTTCAATATCGAAGCTTGTTCCAAGCACTTTTGCCGCCGTTTTTGCAAGCTCTGAAAGAAGATTTACTCCAAGTGACATATTCGCCGTAAAGAAAACAGGAATACGTTCCGAGGCCTTTCTGATAAGAGAAATCTGACTCTCTTCATAGCCCGTCGTTGCAAGAATAACGGGCATATTTTTTCCGACAGCAAATTCCAGAACACCTGAAAGTGCAGAAGGATGTGAAAAATCAATCAGAACATCCGCATCAATATCGATTGAAGACGGAGCCGTAAATATAGGAAAATCAGTATTTTCTTTCAAAAGATCGACTCCCGCAACGATTCTGCAATCGTCACGTTCACCGACTATCTGCGTAACAACTCTGCCCATTTTGCCGAGTGCTCCGCAAAGAATAATATCAATCATTTAATTTACACATCCTAAACTAACAGAAATTATTTCACAAGACCGTGTCTTTGAAGTGTTGCACGAAGTTTTTCACGTTTAGCCGCCGACATGGGAGCTAACGGCATACGGCATTCACCGACATTCCAGCCCATGAGGTTAAGTGCCTCCTTGACAGGAATGGGATTAACATCGATAAAGAGATCGTGACAAAGATCAAGCCATTCAAGCTGAAGATTTCTGCTCTTTACAACATCACCCTCAAGGTAAGATGCAGCTATATCATGTGCAACACGGGGTGCAACATCCGCAAGAACAGAAATAACGCCTTTACCTCCGAGTGACATAATAGAAGTAATTTCATCGTCATTTCCTGAATAAATTGCAAGATTATCACCGCAAAGCGCCGCAACGGAAGCGACATGAGAAATGTTTCCGCTGGCTTCCTTTGTAGCCACGATTTTATCAATCTTGGAAAGCTCCAGATAAGTTTCGGGAGCAATGGTCATGCCCGTTCTTGAAGGTACGTTATAAAGAATTATGGGAGCACTGACATTATCGGCAATAAATTCGTACTGACGGATAAGACCTTCCTGAGAAGTCTTGTTGTAGTACGGAGTAACCATCAAAAGACCGTCAACGCCCGCTTTTTCCGCCTCGTTTGAAAGCTTAACGGCATATTCGGTATCGTTGCTGCCGGTACCTGCAATTACGGGAATTCTGCCTGCCGTATGCTCAACGCAATACTTAATTGCATCGGAATGTTCCTCGTGAGTTAATGTAGAGCCCTCACCTGTCGTACCGCAAATAATGATTGCATCTGTACCGTTCTCTATCTGAAAATCAATCAGTTCGCCAAGCTTTTGGAAGTTGACCTTGTTATTCTCATCAAAAGGAGTAACAATAGCAACACCCGAACCTGTAAAAAGTACTTTTTTCATAATTTCAGCTCCGTTTCTGAAAGTCTGTTAATCCATGTAGCCCTGAGCACAAAGCTGTTCTGCAAGAAGAACAGCACCGCCGGCTGCGCCTCTCAATGTGTTGTGGGAAAGACATACAAATTTATAATCATACTGAGTATCTTCACGAAGACGTCCGATCGAAACAGCCATGCCGCCCTCAAGATCACGGTGCATCTTCGTCTGAGGCATATTGTCCTCTTCGAAATAGTTAAGGAAATTAACGGGAGCACTCGGAAGCTTCTGTTCCTGAGGATATCCCTTGAAGTTTTTCCAGATATCAATCATTTCTTCCTTGGAAGGCTTTTTGTCGAATCTGACAAATACAGCTCCGAGGTGACCGTTCGACACGGGAACACGGATACACTGTGCGGTAAATTTAGGTGAATCGGCAGAAACGATTTCATCGCCGTCGATTTTACCCCAGATTTTAAGAGGCTCTTTTTCGCTCTTCTCCTCTTCACCGCCGATAAAAGGAATTACATTGTCTACCATCTCGGGCCATGTATCGAAAGTCTTGCCTGCACCGGAAATTGCCTGATATGTACATACAAGAACATCTTTGATTCCGAATTTTTCGTGAAGCGGGAAAAGTGCGGGAACATAGCTCTGAAGAGAACAGTTGGACTTAACCGCAACAAATCCTCTCTTTGTGCCAAGACGTTTACGCTGTGCGGGAATGATGTCTGCGTGTTCGGGGTTGAGCTCGGGAATAACCATGGGAACATCGGGAGTAAATCTGTGGGCACTGTTATTTGAAACGACGGGACATTCCGCCTTTGCATATGCCTCTTCAAGTGCCTTGATTTCATCCTTCTTCATATCGACTGCACAGAATACGAAATCAACCGCTGAAGCGATTTTTTCGATATCGTCGGAGGCACTCATAATGACCATGTCTGCCATTTTTTCGGGCATATCCTTATCCATGCACCAACGTGCACCTACAGCTTCCTTATATGTTTTGCCTGCACTTCTGGAGCTTGCAGCAAGAGCTGTAACTTCGAACCAGGGATGATTTTCAAGTAAAGTTGCGAAACGCTGACCAACCATTCCTGTAGCTCCGATAATACCGACTTTGTACTTTTTCATAAATTACCGTCCCTTTCTGGTAAAAAATAAACAAAAAACTATTGTAATATCCGCACTTTTACAATATAATAATAGATGGTTAAAAATGCGCATCAAAAATGTAAAAGATTAGTTTATATAATAACATACAACAGATGCACTTGTCAAATTTTTTATGAAAAAACAGAGGAATTTATGAAAAAAAGTGACTTTTTTTACGATCTTCCGCAAGAGCTGATTGCTCAGCAGCCCGCAGAGCCGAGAGATAGTTCAAGATTACTCTTACTCAACAAGCAAACAGGGGTTGTTTCTCACAAAATTTTCAGCGACATTGAATCGCTCATAAACGATAACGACTGTTTAATTCTTAACGATACAAGGGTTTTGCCCGCAAGGCTGTACGGTATCCGTGAAGGTACCGGTGCCAAGGTTGAATTTCTGCTTTTGAAACAGCTCAGAGCCGATACGTGGGAAGCCATTGCAGGTCCCGGCAAAAAAGCAAAGCCCGGTACACTTTTCACTTTTTCCGATTCACTCCGCTGTGAGGTTTTAGAGTCACTTGAAAACGGCAACAGAATCATTAAATTCACGTACGAAGGAAACTTTTTTGAGATACTCGACAGCGTGGGACAGCTTCCTCTTCCCCACTACATAACAGAAGAACTCGAAGACAAAGAACGTTATCAGACAGTATACTCAAACATTCCCGGCTCCGCTGCCGCACCGACAGCGGGACTTCACTTTACACCTGAGCTTCTCGACAGATTACGAAACAAAGGTGTTGAGATCGGTTTTGTGACTCTTCACGTGGGACTCGGAACTTTCAGACCTGTTAAAACCGAGGACATAGAAGATCACCACATGCACACCGAGAGCTACTTTGTACCATCGGAAACCGCCGACATTATCAACCGTACAAAGGAACGCGGAGGTCGTGTAATCGCCGTAGGAACAACCTGCTGCAGAACACTTGAATCCGTATACAAAGATCACGATGCCATGTGTGCGTGCAGCGGAGATACCGACATATTCATTTATCCGGGATACAAATTCCGCTGTATCGATGCACTTCTGACAAATTTCCACTTACCCGAGAGCACACTCATTATGCTAGTCAGTGCTTTTTGCGGTTATCAAAATACTATGAATGCCTATAAAGTTGCAGTCGAAGAAAAATACAGATTTTTCTCTCTCGGCGATGCAATGTTTATAGCAGACGGAGTTTAATATGTTCAATCTCATCAAAACCGAAAACAACGCCCGACGCGGAGAATTCACAACACCACACGGAACAGTTCAGACACCCGCATTCCAGAACGTGGCGACCTGCGCCGCAATAAAAGGTGCCCTCGATGCTCATGATCTCAAGGACATCGGCTGTCAACAGATGCTCTGCAACACATATCATTTGCATGTAAGACCCGGTGATGAGCTGATACGTGATCTCGGCGGTCTTCACAAATTTACCGACTGGGAAGGTCCCATTCTGACAGACAGCGGCGGATTCCAGGTGTTTTCACTCTCTTCTTTGCGTAAGATCAAGGAAGAAGGTGTATATTTCAATTCTCACGTCGACGGCAAGCATATTTTTATGGGACCTGAAGAAAGCATGAGAATCCAGTCCAACCTCGGCTCAACAATTGCAATGGCTTTTGATGAATGTGTAGAAAATCCCGCAACATTAGACTATGCCGAAAAGTCATGTGAAAGAACTGTTCGCTGGCTTTACAGATGCAAGGACGAGATGACTCGTCTTAACTCGATTCACGATACAATTAATAAGAAACAAATGCTTTTCGGAATCAATCAGGGAAGCACGTTCGAACGCCTGAGAATAGAGAATATGTGCAGAATCTCCGAGCTTGATCTTGACGGTTACGCAATCGGCGGTCTTGCCGTCGGTGAGCCGAAAGAAGATATGTACCGTATTATCTCTGCCGTAGAGCCGTATATGCCAAAAAACAAGCCGAGATATCTTATGGGTGTCGGCACTCCCGGCAACATACTCGAAGCGGTCAGTCGCGGAGTCGACTATTTCGACTGTGTTATGCCGAGCAGAAATGCAAGGCACGGTCACCTCTTCACGATGAGCGGAATAATAAATTTGAACAATGCAAAATACGAACGCGATCTTCAACCGATCGATCTGCAGTGCGATTGTCCCGTTTGCCGCACACATTCGAGAGCATACATACGTCATCTTTTCAAAGCCAAGGAAATGCTTGCCATGCGACTTTGTGTTATGCACAACCTTTATTTCTATAATATGCTCATGCAGAAAATACGTGATAATCTCGATAACGGAACCTTTACCGAGTTCAAGAACACCTACGTCGACATATTGGACACACGAATTTAAAGGAGAGCTTAACTATGACGAACAGAAAAAACTGGCCCTTATCAGTTTCAGTTTGCTGGACTGAGAATGCTGACGAAAATTTTTATAAAAGCCTTTCCGATGCAGGTATACATCACATTGAATACGGCTTCGGAAAAAAGGAAAAATTAGATAAGGCGGATTTTCTCAATAACGCTTCATCAATTGTTGCAACGATGAAGAAATACGATATCACCCCCCTTTCCATGCACCTTCCTTTTTTACCCAAAGATATCATCGATCCTTCAAATCCCGACAAAGAAGCCAGAAAAAAGGCGGTGGAGATTCAGACTTCGATTTTAAAGAAATGTGCAGAAGTCGGAATCGGCATCGCCGTCATTCATCCGAGCTGTGAGCCTTATTCTCTTTTCGAAAGAGGTGAAAGGCTTAAATATGCCGCCGAAACTCTCGCTGAGATTTCTGAAAACGCATCTGAATGCGGTGTAAAACTTGCAGTCGAAAACCTCCCCCGTACTTGTCTTACGTGTATTCACGAGGAACACAATCTTCTTTTGAAACAAGCTCCGAAAGCTTTCGCCTGCTTCGACACCAACCACAGTCTTCGACAGTCGAACGTCGAATTCATAAAAGCTCTCGGAAACAAAATTGTCACGACTCATTTTTCCGATTACGACATGGTAAATGAACGCCATCTTCTCCCCTTCCTCGGTCGCAACGACTGGTCCGGTATCATGAAAGCTCTTGAAGAGGTCGACTACAACGGACCGATTACTTATGAAGTAGCTTCCAACAATGTACTCACTGTCGAAAATATTATTCTCTCTTACAATAAACTTATGGAGGCGTAATCTTCTTTATGGATCGAGTCATAGTTATAGGTGCAGGTGCGGCAGGTCTTATGGCTGCAGGCATCGCGGCTAAAAGAGGACTGAACGTCAAAATTTTAGAGAAAAATAATAAAACCGCTAAAAAAGTAAGGATTACCGGCAAGGGCAGATGTAATGTTACAAACGACTGCTCCGAACTTTCCGAGCTGATTTCAAATGTGCCCGTCAACGGCCGTTTTCTGTATTCTGCTTTTTCATCGTTCATGCCGCAGGATACCATGAATTTCTTCGAAGGCCTCGGAGTACCGCTCAAAACAGAACGTGGCAGACGTGTTTTTCCCGAATCGGACAGTGCCCACGATATCGCGGAGGCGCTTACACGCTTCGCAATCAAAAACGGCGCAAAAATCATTTATTCATCGGTCAACGACATTTCTGTTGCGGACGGTGTTTTCAGCGTAGCTACAGATTCGGGTGAGGTTCATGTCGCCGAAAAGGTAATAATTGCAACAGGCGGAAAATCCTATCCTCTTACGGGATCCGTCGGTGACGGATATATCTTTGCCGAAAAACTCGGACATACCGTTATCGAGCCTAAACCGTCCCTTGTTCCCCTCACCGCACATGAAGGCTTCTGCACTGACCTCATGGGACTTTCTCTTCGCAACGTAACGGTAACGGTAATAGATAAAGAGAAAAATAAAGAGATCTTTTCCGAGTTCGGAGAGATGCTCTTTACTCATTTCGGAGTATCGGGACCGCTGATCCTCAGTGCAAGCTCCCATATGAGAGATATGAAAAAAGGTAAATATGCCGTTTCAATTGATCTGAAACCTGCACTGACTGTCGAGCAACTGGACGCACGTATACTCCGTGATTTCTCGGAATCACTCAACAAAAACTTTATCAATTCATTGAATTCACTGTTACCGAAAAAGCTTGTTCCCGTAATTGTAAAGCTTTCGGGAATCGCTCCTTCGACCAAGACGAATCAGATCACAAAAGAACAGCGCAGAAAACTCGCTGATCTGCTGAAAGATTTAAGGATAACCGTCAAAGGATTCAGACCTATCGACGAAGCAATCATAACCTCGGGCGGTGTCAAAACATCGGAAATCAATCCTAAAACAATGGAATCAAAGTTAGTAAACGGTTTGTTCTTTGCAGGCGAAGTGATAGATACCGACGCATACACGGGAGGCTTCAATCTTCAGATAGCCTTTTCTACGGCTAACCTTGCAGGAAACAACGTTTAAAATAGGAGGTATAAAAATGGATCTTAACAAAATTCTTCGCGAACTTTTCAGAGCAATCAACTTCAGCTTTTACGACATCAGCTTATGGTTTCACAATCTGTTAGTCAAAATCGGTCTGAAATAGGAGTAATTAAAATGAAAAGATTTACAAAAACGATCTCCGTGTTAACAGTCATCAGCATATTGATTTCCTCTGTAACGCTGTTCACGACCGCTGCCGACTCGGCAACCGAACACGACTATTCAATCGTCAATCCGTACGAAACGGTCAACTGGGATACTTACGATCAGTATAAAGCTTCGCTTCACAGCCACACAAATATCAGCGACGCCGTCCCCACCGTTGCTGAAAGTGTAGAAAAGCACTATGAACTCGGCTACGATATTCTCGCAATTACGGATCACGCTGTAGTCGGCACTTCATGGACAAACGAAAAACCCAACACGGTACCTCTTTACCGACTTGTAAAATTCGGTAACAGTATGGAAAGTGAACTTGAACCACTCTCACAGGAAAGATACGAAGAAATCAAAAACGGTGTCGGCAGAAACGGCCGCGGTATGCTCGAAGTACTGGGTGGTATCGAAGCCAACGGCGCCACACCTATCAACGATTGTCACGTCAACGGTCTTTTCACCGATTTCGGTCAGGCACTTATGGGTATCTACGGCGACTACGAAACCGTCGTCAAGCAAATAGGCAAGCGTGGCGGAATAACATTTCTTGATCACGTCGGCGAATATGTCGGCTGTGAAGACGATCCCGAAATGGCGAAACAGCCCTACTACATAAATAAGCTTGCAAACATTTTCCTCGAAAACGAATCATGCGTTGCCATCGACATCAACAGCGGAAAAAACAACCGCACCCGCTACGATTATATTCTTTGGGATGAAGTACTCAAAGTAACCATCCCCCACGGACGCAACGTATCATGTATCACTTTCACGGACGGACATCACATCGATGAGTACGACAGAGCTTTCACTATGATGTGTATGCCTTCCAACACTCTCGAAAATTTACGCACTTGTCTTGAAGACGGCGCATACTTTTCCATCGGCCGTTATGCAAGAGCCGATCTCGGCGAAGATTTTGTTGGCGAAGGTGCTCCTCCTAAGGTTACAAGACTTACCGTCGATCAGGAAGAAGACTCCATCTCCTTCAACGCCGAGGAATTCAATTATGTTCGTTGGTATTCCGACGGTGAAATTATCGCCGAAGGAGAAAACCTCACAAGTCTTGATCTCGATGAGTACAGCGATAAGCTCGGATGCTATGTGCGTTTCACCCTCACAGGTCCCGGCGGTATTCTCTATTCTCAGGCATTTCCGATAACCGCTCCCGATATTATCATCGAAAAGCCCGTTGTTGTCCCGACATTTGATATGTCGGTTATTTCAAGAGCAATTTCAAATTTCTTCAGTGCGATACTTGGACTTACGCCCGTTGTAGCTCTCATCCGACTTCTTCTCTGGGGCAGAGTCTGGTGGATTTATTAAAACGATTTTAAGTGGATAGGAAAAAAAGATGAAGAACGGACAAACTGAGCAAAATGGAGGCTTCTGACTCCATTTTGTTTGCCCGAAGGCGTACATAGGTACGTCGAGTGGCGAAGTTTGTTCGTAGTATAAAACATAAAAAATTTTACAGTCGATGATTTTGAGCAATTTTATGGGGTTCTACAGACTTTAGATCTGCAGAACCCCTCATTTATACGGTCTTCGCTTTTTTTACATCCGCTTTTATCGGTTATTCGCTTTCTTTTCATAGATGGAAGTATAGATAAGCTTTCCTCCGATTCTCTCGGATTTCATAAGGTGGACAGAATCAACGCTTACGACATTTTCTTCGCAAACTATCCTTCGTTTGTCAAAGCGGTCGGTAATCACAACTTCACGACCTAATGTAAGATGCGGTCTAAACGGTCTGCTTTCTGTCTTGAAACCGTTTTTTCTGAGTTGAACGGAAAGAGCGGAATGAAGTTCATCGAGTGCGCTGTTTTCTTCAATGCCCATCCAGTATATATCTCCGCCATCACGTCGGAAAAATCCGCAACGCGAAATACGCATTTTAAACGGAGAAAAATCGACCGCATCCAAGACATTTTTCAGTGTCGAAACTTTCGATGTTTCTCCTATAAAGTGCAACGTCAGATGAAAATTTTCACGTTTTGTAAAATTTCCGCTGACCGACATGTTTTTCAGCTGTTCAGTTGTTTTCTGTAAGCTGTCCTTTACCTCTTCATTAAAACAAACAGCAATAAACAATCTCATTTTCATCACCGAAATGATGTTATCATATCCGATTCTTGTTGTCAAACACATCTTGATATTTGAATTTAAATATGTTAAAATCTACTCGAATCGAGGGATGTTTATGAAAAATACATTATTTAACAAAAAACTGACACCTAAATGTATTTACTGTGCGAACGGTGTCAACACAGCGGATAACTCAAGGGTTCTCTGTTCCAAAAAGGGTGTAATGCTGCCGGATTCTCATTGCAGAAAGTTTACTTATGACGTGCTGAAAAGGACACCCGAACAAAAACCCTCGTTGCCGAATTTTTCCGCCGATGATTTTTCAATAGATTAAAGCAAATATTTCCTTTTTCCTATTGCGTTTTACCGTGTTATGCTGTATAATCATATTATTAATTTTTGGAGGTTTATCTAATGACAGCTTTACCACTCGCAGCAGCCCCCTCAGGCGGAAATTATTCAATGATTATTATGCTTGTACTTATGTTCGGACTCATGTATTTCCTCATGATCCGTCCTCAGAAGAAAAAGCAAAAAGAAGAACAGGCAATGCGCGATAACGTTCAGATTGGCGACGAAATCACGACAATCGGCGGTATCGTCGGCAGAGTTGTTACTGTTAAAGATGATTCTCTCATCATTGAAACAGGCGCCGACAGAAACAAGATGAAGATTACACGCTGGGCAGTAGGTTCAAATAACACCGCCAACGAAAAGCTTGAAGCCGAAAGACAGGCTGCCAAGGAAGCCGCTGAGCTCGAAAAAGCTTCCAAGATGGAAGAAGCAAAAGAAAAAAGCGAAGCTCGCAGAAAAAAGAGCAAAAAGCGCGACGACTAATCTGTAATAATATCGCAATCACCCTCATACTATTTATCAAAATAGTTTGAGGGTGATTTTTAATGTCAAAAAAATCAAATATCGGCAACACGAGTAACACCGCAACCGAGAAAGTCAAAAAAATCATGATCGGTTCGCTGTCGGGCTGTGCATCACTGTTGATAATATTGCTGATATCTTCCGTATCAATTCTGAAAAACGATCTCAAAGAAACATCAATCAGCGTACTCGCTTTTACCGCTTGCATACTTTCGTCACTGATATCGGGATTTATAACCGCAAAGCTAATTAAAATGAGCGGTCTTATCTACGGAGTTGCCTCAGGTGTTCCGACGGTCATTTTATTGCTCATTCTTACACTCGTTTTCTCGGGAACACTCGGCATGAACTTTTTATTTGCTGTTCTCTCAGTGCTCATTTCCTCGGCAATCGGCGGAATTCTCGGTGTCAACTTGAAACGCAAGCCGAAATACAGATAAAACTATTTATGCTGACTCAAAAGCCATTGCAGAAGCTCTTCGTCGGTATACGCGATGTTCCACGAGTCATGTCCGACACCGTAACACACCTTGATTTTGGCATTACCGCCTCTTGAATTGACAGCTTTCAGCATACTGATACTTTCATCAATAGGGACTACATTATCACAGTCACCATGATAAATAAAGGTCGGTATATGCTTTATGCAGTCGGCATTCCAGTAAATTCCGCTGCCGCAGACGGGAACAATCGCTGCAAATTTGTCGGGTGCCGCCATTGAAAGCATCCATGTTCCCGTACCGCCCATACTTAAACCCGTAAGATAGATTCTATCTTTATCTACGGGCAGACTGTCACAGATATAATCAATGAAAGCTAACAGCGACTCCGTAAAACATCCCCAATACTTCTCGAAGGGACACTGTGGTGCGACAAAAATAAAAGGATACTCCCTGCCCTCTTCACGTACATATTTCATGTATCCGTGACGCATGGCAACGTCGAGATCGTCCCCTCTCTCCCCTGCACCGTGAAGAAAGAATACCAGAGGATACTTTTCGTTTTCATTGAAATCCGCCGGAAGATACCTGACATAATTAAAATTATGATAAACATCGCTTTTCCACCGGTGTTTTGTATACATACAATCACATCCTAAAAATATAAACTCAGGGCACAAGCGTACCCTGAGAAATTTTATTATTTTGCAGGCGGAACATTGAGGACAAGATCGGTAAGCGGGAAAGAACAACAAGGATGAATGCAACCGAACTTGTAGTCAGCCAAACGTCTGTATTCAAGCTCCTTCGGAACATAAACCTTACCGGAAATAAGGTGAGAATGACAGAATCCGCATTCTCCGCTACGGCAACGTGCAGGAACTGCAATACCGTTCTTTTCAAGTGTCTGCATTACAGAGTCGGAAGAAGATCCCGTTACCGTGTAAGTTTTGTCCTGAATTGTAACCGTGATCTGAACTGTTTCCGGCACTCCGGCAGGATAATCCTCCTGAGTCTGCGGATTATGAAATTCTCCGAACATCTCGTGACGGATATATTTCTTTTCAAGATTGAGCTTTGCGAGCTCCTTATCAAGGAAAGCGTACATCTGCTGAGGTCCGCAGATGAAAACGGAGTAAGCCTTTTCAGCAGGTGCATATCTCTTAATGAGCTCAGCGGTAATGAATCCTTTTTCAGCTCCTTCGATATCGGCGCTTTCATCACTGAGAACATGGACAACTTTAATTCTGTTACATTTCTTTGCAAGTGCATCAAGTTCATCACGGAAAAGAATGTTTTCTGCATTTCTGCTTCCGTAAAGAAGAATCATATCAAAATCTTCATCGCCGTCAGCTATTGCGTTTGCCATGGATAAGAACGGAGTGATACCGCTGCCGCCCGCAAGACAGATGACCGTGTCGGCATCACGTAAAGGCTGATACTCAAAATTGCCCGAAGGTGCAGAAACCTCTACACTTCTGCCGACAGTCCAGGTATCAAAAATAAACCTTGATACAAGACCGCCGTCGACAAGCTTTATCGTCAGAACATATCTGCCTTCAAGAGAGTCTTTGGGTGAAGAAGAAATAGAATACGCTCTTGTCACCGGCATATCATTGATTGTTTCAAAAACAGTAAGATACTTGCCTGCTCCGAAATATGCAAGTGCAGCCGTGCCTTTTTCGGGATCGGGAACAAGGGTGTAGCTCTTACAATCATCCGATAACTGCTTAACGGATTCTATTTTAAGATACTGACGCTTCGGATGTAAAGCCTTCGCGATAACAGTAGCCTGATCCGAAAAATTAGGAAGCTTGGCAGCGCCTTTGTTGAATCTGCTCTGTCTGTCTGAAAGCATGGGTAAGAATTTTTTAGCTTTTAAAGATTTAATCGTGCTTGCCATATTATTTACCCTCCTTGAAAGCTTTTACAGTAAGATTGCCCGCCTTTTCACCTGTATGATATGCACAACCGTAACCGTCACCGCGTTCCTGAGTTGCTCCGCAGAAAAGGAAATTGTCAAACGGCTGATCCTTCATATACTGGATAGTTCTCGGAATCATGCTGTCCCATTTATCAAGGAAATAGCCGTAGGGAGTTCCGAGAGGCGTATTAAGATATCTGGAGAATGTCGGCGGTAACGCTATTTCGATTTCTTCAATATAAGGAGTAATCGAAATGTTGAGTGCCTTTTCACAGGTTTCAATCATATCTTTTGCGATTTTGGTCTTAAACTTCTTATAGTCCTCGGGTTTTACATCGCGCATGACATCGCCGTGTGTCATGGCTGTGAGGAACAACTGACAAGTTCCCTCGGGAGTACAATCGGGAATAATCTCGTTGAGGCAGTTAATTATACAGTAGCCGCTAAAATAATCCTTGACAAGCGCAAACTGCTCATCGGAATCTGAGCACGGAGCAATAAACACGGAATAATCGGTAATTCCGAGTTCCTCCTTCGTTTTGTTCATGCCGAGGTAAACAGTCGTCAAAGATACGGCATTTTCTCTGGTATTGAGCATCTTCAGCTGCTTTTCGGGTACATCCTCAACGTTGAACAAATCTCTGAACGCAACATAGGGATAAGAATTGCAAATGAAGCGCTTTCCGTAAACTTTCTTGTCGCCGTTAATTACAACACCCGAAGGCTTACCGTTCTCCATTATAATCCTTGTGACTTCCGAATTGTACCAGATATCACCGCCGTTATCACGGATGACCTTATCAATAGCAAGACTCATCTCGTGACTGCGCTTGGAAGGGATACCGGTACCGCTCTTTACATAGCTGTGAAGAACGGTCAAATAATAAAGGAAGTCAAAACGTGAGCCGGGAGAACCCATATAACACCAGTAGGTGCTGAAAATGTCCTGTGCCTTTTTAGGCATACCGAGTGCATCAAGACCTTCATTAAGAGTATGAGAAGTCATTCTCATGAAATCGGGTACCTCGCCGAGAATACTGAGAATCTTCGAAGGATCACTCATATCGCTGATAACATCAAAAGCTTTGAACATTCTTGTCGAAAGATCAAAAGCTTTCATTGCGCTGTCATAGGATCCGGGGACTATCTCGTCGAGCTTTTTGGAAAAATTCTCGAAGCCGACCGGCATACGGGCATCCACGGAAACCTTAACTCCGTTTTCATTAACGAACGTATCTTCATCGCCGTCCTTTGCGGGAACAATCAGACGGAATGTGGAATTATCCTTGTACCAATCAACTTTGGCTTCAATGCGGTTAAAGAACTGCTCAATGGAGCCGGGCTCTTCCGGTGTTCCGATACCTGCCAATTCATGCAATGACGGCTCGAACTCAAATCTTCCTCTTACGAAAGAAGAAGCAGATCCGCCCGGAATGTTGTGTCTTTCAAGTAAGAGGGTTGAAAGACCGGCCTTTGCGCATGTTGCAGCAGCTGCAAGACCGCCGTTACCGGCACCGATAACAATTACGTCGTAAGTCTTCATCTGATAACCTCCGTGTACAATTTTAAGTCCTTAACAAATTTTACAACTTAACACTATTATATATTATCACAATTAACAAAAAAATCAAGAAAAATCTCCGAAATCACAAAGATTTCGGAGATAAATTAAAAGTTAAGCTTCAACGGTAAGAGTTGACCAGCTGTCACTGTAAACGGTAAACGTATCAATTCCGTCAGTATAGACGAGGTAGAATCTGCCTGTTCTCGTCTGAGAATCTTCTACATTATTTACAGTAATTTTTGCCTGACCGAACTCGTTGATTATTGTACTCTTGAGAGTTGCCGTACCTTCCGCACCGATAACGAACTCATCCGAAGTAAGTACGGAAGAATCTTTATTTGTGAGAAGGAGTCCAAACTCAACGATTTCATATTCCTCGGGCAAGGAAACCATACCATAGTACGAAAGACTGTTTCCACCGTTGACCTTGCTTATGTGAGCATCCGACGCATCATAAGTGTTAACAATAACCTGTTTTTCGACAGTTTCGTTTTCATCAACATAAACCGCCGTAAGTCGGATATCGGAAACTGCGATAAACGTATAAATACTGTCATAACTTACACACTTACCGTTTTCATCACCGATTGCCCAGTGTGAGAATTTCATGCCCGCCTCGGGCTCATCGGCAACTACACTGACAGTACCGTACATGGGAACAAGTTCACTGTCCTTCTTGTTGATCGTACCGCCGTTTACCGTTACACGGTGAGTTTCGTCGGATTTAGCATAAACCGCCTTAAAGGTGACATCGCCGTCAACCGAGAATGTCAGGTCGCCGCCAAGCGAAACCGTCTGTCCGTTCGAAGTGGCTGTTATGTTCGACAGCTCATATCCGCAAACCGAAAGAGGTTTAAGCATAATCTCGGTGCCGTAATCAAGCTTGATTACACCCTTTTCGGGCGATACAAATTTACCGTCAACATAAACCTTTACGACACCGCCGTCGGAAGTCTTGACAACAACCGAATAAGTATTAATCACCCACGTGGGAACAAGCGTCATGTCGGTATCAAATGCAGTTGCGGAAATCACAAGATCCGTACCGTAGTTAATTCCGTTAAGAATCCAACCGTCGAATGTGTAACCCTGCTTGCTGACATTGGGAACATAGGTTCTTACACCGTAATTATGTACCGTGGGTGCCTCAAATTCAAATTCAGCATCTTCAATATTCTCATAAGTGATTTCATAAGAATTCGGAGTGTAAATCATCGTGAATTCAAGGTCTTCATCGGGCATGAACTCGGGTACAGCCTTATCCCATTCAGCCGAATGTCCCTTCTTAATCGGGAAGTCATACGGAACAACGGCGCTGAGATACGGATGATACGTTACAATCTGTTCACCCTCAACGATCCATGTGATCGTATGAGTTACGGGAGTATACACGGCACTTATTGTAAGATTGGTATCCGGCATGAATTCGGGAACTACAATACTCCATTCTGCAATGTGACCGACTAATTCGGGAAGCTCCGGTACGTCAATTTCGTCATCGTAATAATATTCCTGAACAATTTCATTTTCACCGATGATCCATGTAACAGTATAAAGTATCGGAGTGTAGCTTGCAGTGATGACAATATTTTCAGCAGGCATCGTGTCGGGAGCCTGTTTGTCCCAGACACCGAGGAAACCGATCTTTTCGGGAACATCTCTGAATGTTACCTCATCCTCATAGTAGTACTCGTCGACAAACTCTTCAATTTCGCTAACCCACGTAATTGTATACACAATCGGAGTATACAGTGCGGT
>JAZSPN010000061.1:0-12473 GCA_045537495.1 Acutalibacteraceae bacterium | reverse complement strand
GAAATAGAAGAAGTTTCGGTTAAGAAAGCCCCGACAAAGACAGTGTACTACTACAAGCAACCGGACAAGCTTGATCTTTCAGGCATTGAACTCAAGGTAACTTATTCAGACGGAACAACGGAAATTATCACAGATACATCTAAGATAAAAGAAACATGGTTAGGATTCAGCACCAACTTTATAGGCGAGAACACAGTCTACATTGAGTATGAAGGTGTAAGAACAGAATTTAAAGTCACCATCAAATACACCTGGTGGCAGTGGATTCTTATAATCCTTCTCTTTGGTTGGATCTGGTATTAAAATGCGAACAGCGGACGGCTTACCACCGTCCGCTTAAATTTTATCTCTTTTTCAGTGCCCCCGTTACGGTCATATCTCTCATGTTATCACGGGAAGCTTTATCCGAAACGGCGGCGGAAATCGCAAGTGCAATTCCGAGTGCGGCAAACGAGGCAGAGGTTATTATTACAGCAGACATGACATCCTCCTAAAAATTATTTCTTAACGAAAGTATTGTCTGTTTTGTCACTTTTTATACACCGAAGCACGGGACCTGCAAGAAGATTTATCGCCAGAAGATTCGGTATCGCCATAAACACATTGAGAATATCCGATACCGAGAAAACAAAATCAAGACTCATAACACTTCCTGAAAAAACCGACAGCGAATACAGAATCCTGTACGGCACAACACCTTTTTCACCGAAAACGTACGTTACACCTTTCTCTCCGCAGCAATACCAGCCGTTGACCGAAGCAAACGAAAGCAAACACAGGGTTACTGCCGTTATGATTTCTCCCGTTTTTCCGAGAGAAACCGACAGCGCCTTCGAAAACAAAACGGATCCGTCAGCCGACGTTTCTCCGAACAGTCCCGACGTCAGTATGACGAGTCCCGTCACCGTACACATAACCACGGTATCGAGAAACACTTCGAGAATTCCCCACATTCCCTGCTCCGACGGAGAATCGGTTTTTGCCGATGCGTGGATAACGCAGGTGCTTCCGAGTCCTGCTTCATTCGAAAAAACTCCCCTCGTAACACCCGTGCGTATCGCTTTTTTTACGCCGTAGCCTGCAACTCCGCCCGACAGTGCATTAATTCCGAATGCTCCTTCGAAGATACTTTCCAATGCCGGCACAATATTCCTCCTGCAAGCAAAAAGTGCCGTTACCGACGACAGAATAAAAATCACCGACATCAGCGGAACTGTTTTTTCTGCCGTTTTTGAAATGCGTTTCATTCCTCCGAAAACGGTTACGGCCGTCAATATGCAGAACACCGTACCGACTACGGCAGGTCTTATTCCCCATACACTCTCAACCGCCGATGCCGCAGAATTCACCTGAGTCATGCTTCCTATTCCGAAGGATGCCAAGGACATCGAAATTGCATAAAATATCGCTGTCTTCTTCATTCCGAGACCTTTTTCGATATAGAGCATCGCACCGCCGAGCCATTCGCCTTTTTCACTTTTTTCTCGGTAACGTATGCCGAGTGCCGTTTCCGTGTAGCTTGTTATCATCGACAAAAAAGCACAGGCACACATCCAGAAGACGGCGCCGGGGCCTCCCGATGTAATTGCCGTTGCAACACCTGCAATATTCCCCGTTCCCATGCAGGCGGCAAGGGATGTACAAAGTGCCTGATAGGGCGAAATCTCCCCTTCTCCCGGCAATCTCTTTTCACGAAGAGAGCGTACCGCCGTTTCTTTCAACCATCTATCTGCACGAAACTGAAAAAATCCGCTTCTTACGGTAAAATGAATACCCGTGCCGATGAAAATCATCAGCATCGGCGCACCCCAGAGAATCTCACTGATCTCAGACAAAAGCTTTCCCGACATAAAAAATCTCCTTTGCATTAAATCATATGAAGAATCTTCACTGATAATGCAAAGGAGATATTAATTTCAGATTTTATGCGGCAACTGTTTTTTCAATGGATTTGAGTGCTATGATATCACCGCTTGTACCGTACGAGGAAGCCGACACCGTATCACCGACATTGAGAATTACCGCCGTTTCGCAATCTTCTGCAGAAATTGAATAGTAGGCGCTTCCCGAATCAATTTTGAAGTAATAAACGGTGTTTCCGTCAATTACGGCAGAACGGATTTCCGTAATAACTCCGCCGATATCGGTAACCTCACCCTTGTTTTCGTCGGGCTTCTTTCCCGTTTCGTCGGGAACAACGATATCTTCAACATCATTGACTGCCACGCCCTCCGCTTTGAGGGATGCAAGATAGTTGTCAAGACATTCCGAAATGGTCTTTCCCGTCGTCTTTATCTTGTTGTACTGACGGACATTGATAAGCGCATACTGTTCAACGATATCGCTCTTATTCTTGAGTGACATAAAGTATGTGGGCTCACCGCCGACATTGACAAGAATCGGGAATGTTGCTGAATATCCGAGGTCCTGAACAAGACCTTCAGCCGCTTCACGTGCAGTTTCCTCTTTCGCACCGTTTACGCTGTAAAATCTCGTTTCCTTTGTACGCTGGTTTACAAGCATAAAGCCTGCAATGGACTGGTCACTTGTGAGGGATGTAACACCCGTATAAAGCCACACGTCGTCGTCAAGAGCGATGTAGTTGCTGCCTTCCGTTGTTTCCACACAGTCTTCCTGACCGAGTACGGAGTTCCAGAAGCCGTTCTTGTAGCGTCCGTAGAAGTCGTACTGTTCAATGATGAGGTCGTCGGAGTAAACTCTGTCGATCCATTTGATCGAAGCATCCGTGTTAACTTCATCGGCCGTGTGATAAGAACATTCACCCGTAACCGCATCAACGATGACAATACCGACAACATCGCGGCCGCCGAAAAGACCGATCGTCTTGTCGATTCTGGCACAGATCCAGTAGGGATCGCCATTTTCGTCGATTTCAAAGGTGGGCGTATCGAACATATATGTGGGATATTCAAAACGGAGAACACGCTTTACGTTTCTGCCGAAGTGATCTGCAAGAGAATACATGATGCTCTCTTCACATTCGACGAACTTCTGATCTTCGTTGGCAGTGTCAATGATGATGTATCCGGGGAAGCCGTCCGACTTGTTGGTGAACCACTTGATTATGTTTGCATACTGCAAGGTTGCCACACGTACCGGCTTCTCTTTGTAGTTTATCTGGGGATAACTCGGATAAACCGTGAACTGAGAAACGTAGCCGAGATTAGCAAGGTCGGAAAGTGCTCTCGATGCTACGCTTGCCGATGCACTCTTGTCAAGCTTCGGAATAGTTTCAAAGTTGGGCTCGTCAATATCCTGACTGAAAACTCTGTCCTCCTGTACGGATATAAGTCCCGCGTAACTCTTTGCACGGAAGAACTGACTGCCGACAACATAACCGATGCCGACAACAAGTGCCAGAACAAGAATGATTATAACGGGCACCGTCGCCTTTTTCTTGAGGTAAGGAACATATTCGCTGTGAGTAAGCGCACGTGAAAATATCGCAAGAAAAGCAACGAATGCGACAATGATGATACCGATAAAATAATAGAATTCAAGCGCCTTGAAATTCAGCGGAGGAAGCATGAAGTAGTATGCAACCGCACCGACAATCAAAGCCAGAACTGCTGAAAGGATAATTTTCAATACCGCTTTCTCGGGAGGAATTACTATCGTTTTGCGACTGTCGCCGCCCTTTCCGGAAAAGTCAACCTTGATAGGATCCATTTCTTCAACTCCTTAAATAATGTAAAGCCATTATACAACATATACAGCTCAAATACAAGTGTTTTGTGACGAATAATCGTACAGGTCTTTCTCATAATATTCTGTAAGGAGTTGATCAAATGTTGAACAAAAAGTCCACCGATATCCTTCTCTATATCGTTTCGGCTGAGGCCGTAGGAGGTCTTTCCGCACTTCTGGCAGGCGGTTTTTCCGACTTTTTTACAAGGTACCAGAAGCCCCCTCTTCTTCCGCCGTCATGGCTGTTTCCCGTCGTCTGGACAGTGCTTTACGCTCTGATGGGATATACCGCCTACCGCATAGATTCCTCTTCCGCCGACAGAAAAAACATTCGACGTGCACTGAGTACTTATTGGATACAGCTCGCCGTTAACTTTTCGTGGAGCATCGTTTTCTTCCGCTTCGAAGCCCTTACACTTTCCGCCGTAATAATCCTTTTGCTTCTCGTCCTGATCATCCTCATGATCGTACTCTTTCACAGAATCGACCGGTTGTCTGCAAAACTCAACATCCCCTACCTTGTCTGGGTTATGTTTGCATCGTATCTCAACATTGCAACCGCCTTAATAAACAGATAAAAATCGGGGCTGTCAATTTCGACAGTCCCGAAAACTTTATTATTTCTGAATTATCTGTTCTTCCTTGCTGTATGCCACGGTGATATTTGAAAGCTTTTCACCTTCATCGGCTTTTTCAATAACCACGTCAACCATACTTGACCTTATGGGCGGGAAAGTGCATATCTGCTTATGACCTACCGTACAACCCTTGTAAACAGCGATTCTGTTTGTTCCTCTGTACGGCGAAGAATAAACCGTAAACTCCTTGATGTTCTGACCGTCTGTCATATCCTCTTCAAGAATAACATGGTCGATAACGTAAGCACGGTCAAAGGTTATCTGATATTCGTTGCCCTTCTTTTCGAACTTCTGATATGTAAGCTTTCCGTCGACCAGGCGGCGCTTCATCTCGTCGCCCATGTATTTAAGAAGCTCAACGTTGCTCTCCTGCAACAGACCTCTTCTGTCGGGTGCAAGGTTTATGAGAAGGTTTGAGCCTCTGCCGATGGAATAATAGTAAAGACCGAGCATCTCATCTTTTGTACGTACACAGTCCTTGTACGTTTCGGTGTAGAACCAGAAATTCTCGGTACGGTTTCTGACGACACAGCAATCACATTCACCCGGCATGAAGTATTCCTCTTCGAGCTTATTGTCGGGGTTATTTATATCAATTGCAATACTTGAAACGGTGTTTTCGTTAATCATGGGAGCAAGACCCCATTCGTTGCCGATCCATCGGATATCCCTGCCCCATGCACCGAATACCATAACCTCGGGCTGAAGCTCATTGATCGTCCTTGCAATTTTTGCCGTGTCGAAATTATCTCCGTCTGCACCGCAGCTGTCAAACCAGAGAATGTCAATTTTTCCGTAATTCGTCAGAAGCTCGGTAATCTGTGCAATTACGAAATCGCAGTAGTTGTCGCTCTGTTCCTTTGCATCAAACTGAGAACAGGAATAGTAAAGTCCGACTTTCAGACCTTTCTTTCTCATTGCATCGGTGTACTCTTTTACGACATCGCCCTTGCCGTCCTTCCACGGAGAGCTTTTTACGCTGAAATCGGTAAGTGCCGACGGCCAGAGTGCAAAACCGTCGTGATGCTTCGTTGTCATGACTGCATATTTTGCGCCTGCCGATAAAATATCGTCTGCCCACTTTTCGCAGTCAAGTTCGGTGGGATTGAATGTTTCGGGTGACATGGGCTTCATATCCCAGTCACGGTGTTCCTCGTTGAATGTACGGATTCCGAAATGAAAGAATACGCCCAACTCCATATCCAGAAAATCAAGCTGCTGTTTTGTCGGTTTTACCTTGCTCATTTTTATCCCCCTTGTTATGTATTAATTTTAATATACCAAAGCACAACGTAAAAAGCAATACCGTAAATAAATAATACCGACAAAGTCACACTCTGTCGGTATTATTTAATCATCTTTTTGTCATGGGGACGTATTCTCTTCTGGGGCTTACCGCCTTGTATGCGGGACGTATGATCTTTCCGCCGTTGACAATCTCTTCGATTCGGTGGGCACTCCAGCCGACGATTCTGGCTATTGCAAAAATCGGAGTAAACAGCTCATCGGGGATACCCAGCATGTTATAAACAAATCCGCTGTAAAAGTCCACGTTTGCACTGACACCCTTGTACATCTTGCGGCTGCCTGCAATAACCTTGGGTGCAAGCTCTTCGACCGATGAATAAAGCGAAAACTCCTTTTCGAGTCCCTTTTCAACGGACAGTGCCTCCACGAAGCCTTTGAGCACCTCTGCTCTCGGATCGGAAACGGAGTATATCGCATGGCCTATACCGTAAATCAAGCCCGATCTGTCGAAAGCCTCTTTGGAAACAAGCTTTTTGAGATAGCTTTCTATTTCGTCCTTATCCTCCCAGTCGCGGACCTGTTCCTTTATCTCATCAAACATTTTGCATACCTTGATGTTCGCTCCGCCGTGCTTCGGACCTTTGAGTGAGCCGAGTGCCGCCGCTATTGCCGAATAGGTATCTGTTCCCGACGAAGAAACAACATGCGTCGTAAACGATGAGTTGTTTCCTCCGCCGTGCTCGGCATGAAGAATAAGAGCAAGATCGAGAATTTTTGCTTCAAGCTTAGAAAACTTGCTGTTCATTCTGAGCATATGAAGAATGTTTTCCGACGTTGACATCTCGGGATCCGGCTCATGAATAAAGAAGCTGTTGTTGCCCTTGATATAGTAATCGTATGCCTGGAAGCTGTAAACCGAGAGCAAGGGGAACATCGAAATAAGCTGAAGGCTCTGTCTTAACACATTCGGAACGGAAATATCGTCTGCATTGTTATCGTACGAATAAAGTGTCAGAACACTCCTTGCAAGAGAATTCATCATGTCACGGCTCGGCGCCTTCATGATGATATCTCTGACAAACGATGCAGGAAGAGAACGGTAGCTCGCAAGAAGCTCCTTGAATTCCAAAAGCTCTGCACTGTCCGGAAGCTTTCCGAAAAGCAGAAGATATGCCGTTTCCTCGAAACCGAATCTGTCGTCCGCTATAAAGCCTCCGACAAGATCCTTTATGTTGTAGCCTCTGTAAAAAAGACTTCCTTCGCACGGTACGGATTCTCCGTTCACCATCTTTTTGGCGGTAACCTCCGATATCTCCGTAAGTCCCGTCAAAACCCCGTTACCGTTCAGGTCACGAAGCCCTCTGTTAACCTTGTGCTCCACATACATCTGAGGATCAATGACGCTGTCCTCGACGCAAAGTTTTGCCATTCTTTCTATCTGAGGAGTAATCTCGGAATAATTTCTTTTCATTTTAAACTCCTTTCTTCATCTCTTGTGAATATTATTCTACCACATAAATATTAACACTTTTTAAACTCACTGTAAAAAAACACCGTTGCACCTGAAATGAAGCAACAGTGTTCGGAATCATTCTGTTCAAGAGTCCCGTTCCGTCGTTTGCGGTTTTTCAAAATAAATTCCGAGAGGAGTTATATCCTGAAATCCGTCCGCATCCTTCACCGTTCCGTCGACGGGATCCCTTGTCGGCAATATCGACCTTTTGAGCGCCTTCGGCACAAGCACCTCAATTTTCGCACTGCTTGTCCCGTTGACTGTTCTGCATTTCAGATAAAAAGGTTCATTGCCGCTGAAAATCAAGCTCGTGATATGCGCTTTTCCCTCACTGTCAACCTGTGTTCCGTATAAATTTATATTCTCGCGGTCAAATCTCGGCACAATAAGATATACATCGTTTCCGCCCGCATCATACATTTCAAGACCGTTGAAAATTTCCTCGTCTATCTCCGAAAAAACTTCATTATAAACTTTATCTCTGCCGTTTTTCCAGTTCGATGTGTTTCCGAGATATGCAACCGCACATACGCTGTTGTCCTCCCACGTAAGTGCATCATACAGTGTCTGCTTGCCCGTATGTCCTTCGGTGGTTATAACATATGTTTTCTGTTCCTCCGTTGTTTCGTCGGACGAGTTTCCCGATGTTCCGAAAGTACACGATGAAGCCGTAATCAACATATTCAGTGCAATAACCGCCGTCATCGCCCTGATAATCCATCGTTTCATAATACGATCTCCCGCTTTCCCTTATAAAATCTTCCGCCGTTACCGAATTCCCACCGTCCTTCGGCACCCAGTTCAAAATGAAGCTTTGCTATACCGAGGTCCATAAGTCGGTACGTAAACTTATCGTCAACGCCCGCCGTCACCGTTTCCCCGTCCCAGCGAAAAACCGTCGGGAAGCCGTTTCTTGCCGACGGCGCGGTAAGTGCACAGTCAAGTCCCTCATAAAACCAGTCGGGTGCTTCTCCCTCAACGGCACATATATCATCGCGCGTTCTTTTTCCGATACGTATAACACTGCGCATCAGTTTTTCCTTTGCACTCTCGTCGGAAACATAGCCTACGGAAATAACCCCGTACATTTTTTCATTTTCCCGAAGGAAATCTCTCGCAACATCCCTGTCAAAGGATGCCCCGACAAAACACGTGCCGAGTCCCGCCGAAACCGCCGCAAGCGCAACCTTTTCGCCGTAATAACCGAGTTTCTCCGCCGTAAGAGGCTCATCGGGACCTGCAAGAATAATATAGTTGTTTACCCCCGAAAACATCCCGTACGTCTTTCTGATACGCGAAAATGCCTTTCCCTCTCCTGCACACAGCTTCATGCACAAGCCCGACTCCTCGTTAAGCTGTGCCACAAGCGAACTCAGAAGCTCTCTGTCCGAATCGCCGAGTGCTCTTCCGTCATATGAACGGCGTGACTTTCTGTATTTTGTCGCCTCAAATAAAGATTGCATTTCTTTCTCCGTTAATGTTGATATAATATTATACTTTCAAAACACATACCTTGTCAAGCCAAACAAGTCTTTTATGTATGAAACCGCTTTTCGAAACACATTCACCTTTACCCGTATACTGATTTCCGACATCGTTCTCGTTCCGTTTTCATCCGTAAAATGTGCCGAAATAACCGCTTTTCCGCTTTTTAGCGGTGTAACATAACCTTCTCCGCCGTCACCCGCTCTGATTTCTGCGCACTCACCGCTCACACGCCATTCAACCTTTTCTTCCGCATCTGTATAAAGCACAAGCGTATCACCGTATTTCAGAGTTTTCGTCGACGGCTTTCTGATCGAAAAAACGGTATCGGGTTTTCCGAAAATCTTTTCACACTCTTCTATCTCTTCATTGTGTCTGTCTATAAAAATTTCTTTGAACTCATCTTCTGAGCCGTTGTAAATTATTTCTTTCAAGGCATCACAATACGCAAAAGCCTCATAACCGATGCTCCCCATGCTCTGAGGAAGCGTTATCGAGAGAAGCCCCGCCCCGTAAAACGTATTGTCCGGAATGCTTTCAATCCCCTCGGGCACCGATATTTTCAAAAGCTTTTTGCATCCGAAAAATGCACCCGATCCGATTGTTTCGACATTTACGGGAATCTGAAAATCAGAAAGGCTTTCGCATCCGAAAAACGCATTTTCCCCTATTTTATTTATGTTGTCCGACAGACCGACATTTTCAAGCATACTGCACGACTCAAACAGACCTTCGGAAATTTCAGACATCGACTCCGACAGCACGGCATTTTTCAGCGGACAACGGGAAAACGCATACTGCCCGACCTTCTTCACACTGTCGGGAAGAAGAATTTCCTCAATCGCACTTTCAGAAAAAGCCTCTTTTCCGATATAGGTGAGTCCTTTTGAAAAAGTTACTTTTCTGAGATTCTCACTTTGATAAAAAGCCCTCTTTTCGATCCTCTTGACGGTTGACGGCACCGTATATTCTTTTACATCACTGCTTGCGGGATACTGCAAAAGCACCGATCCGTATTTATTGAAAAGCACACCGTTCTCATCCGATGAAAATCTGCCGTTACCTTCCGAAACGGTAATTCTGACGCACCTCGAAAAAGCATTTTCTCCGATATTCTCAACACCGTCGGGCAAAAACATCTCTTGCAGCTTCGCACACTCGCCGAAAGCATTTTCGCCGATTTGCACCGTTGTATCGGGCAGCTTTACCGAGCGAAGCTGTGAGCACATGTAGAATGTATACTCCCCGATAATCTCTACCCCTTCGGATATTTCAACTTCGGTAAGATACTCATTACCGTAAAAAGCTCCCGATGCTATTTCCTTTACCGTATAAATTCCTATTTTTTCAGGAATAATCAATCTGTACTTATATCTGTCCGTACACGAAGTTATACACGCATAATCCCCCGAAACGCTGTATGTAAAAAGACCGTCGGCCAACTCATTTGCAGATGCCGTAAAAGTAATCATCACGATTAAAACAGCAAAAACCGTTGTCGCCGAAACAAACATTTTGATTTTCAAAAAATCACTACCCTCTTTAATCAAGGTTTTGCCCGAAAAATGCTATTATTATATATTTTTATGCCGCAAATTAAAATAATTTACTAAAAAATATAAATAAAATCAATTAACCGATTGAAAAAATCAAAAATATTTGTTAAAATAGATTGTATTTTTATACTGAAAGGAGAACCCTTATGAATTATTCCCATGAAGTGGAAAAAATGTGCGTAGTTGCCAAGGGACCGCATCATGGTCCGGCACCCATCCCCGAAGAGGGAAAATGGATCAAACCCTATGAAATCAAGGACATTTCCGGTTTTTCACACGGTGTAGGCTGGTGTGCTCCACAGCAGGGAACCTGCAAACTTACTCTTAACATCAAGAACGGTATCGTCGAAGAGGCTCTTGTTGAAACTCTCGGCTGTTCCGGCATGACTCACTCCGCAGCTATGGCTGCAGAAATTCTTCCCGGCAAAACTCTTCTTGAATGCCTTAACACGGACCTCGTTTGTGACGCTATCAACGTTGCTATGCGCGAGATCTTCCTTCAGTTCGTATACGGACGTACACAGTCTGCATTCTCTGAAGACGGACTTGTTGTCGGTGCAGGACTTGAAGACCTCGGCAAGGGACTTCGTTCTCAGGTCGGTACAATGTTCAGCACAAAGGCCAAGGGTGTTCGTTACATGGAAATGGCTGAAGGCTATGTAACCCGTATGGCTCTCGACGCTGACGATCAGGTTATCGGTTACGAATTCGTAAAACTCGGCAAGATGCTTGAAGATATCCGCCACGGCGTTTCTCCCGACGAAGCCTACAAGAAGAATACAGGCTCTTACGGTCGTTTCGCAGATGCGGTCAAGTATATTGACCCCAGAGAAGAATAATCAGAGAAGGAGGATATCAATATGGCAATTACCTTTGAGGGAAAAGAAAGAAGAATGGCCGGCATCAATGAATGTCTGGCAAAATACGGAATCGAAAGCCTTGAAGCAGCTCGTGAGCTTTGCCTTTCCAAGGGAATCGATGTTGAAGCTATTGTCAAGGGCGTTCAGCCCATCGCTTTTGAGAATGCTGTCTGGGCATACACTCTCGGCGTAGCAGTTGCTATCAGCCAGGGTATCACCACAGCTTCCGATGCAGCAGCCGCTATCGGTGTCGGCTTGCAGGCATTCTGTATCCCCGGTTCAGTCGCCGAACAGCGCGCTGTCGGTCTCGGCCACGGCAACCTCGGCGCAATGCTTCTTAAAGAAGAAACAAAGTGCTTTGCATTCCTTGCAGGTCACGAATCCTTTGCCGCAGCAGAGGGTGCTATCGGTATTGCAAGAACTGCTAATAAAGTCCGTAAAGAACCCCTTCGCGTTATTCTTAACGGTCTTGGCAAGGATGCCGCTATGATCATTTCCAGAATCAACGGCTTCACCTATGTAAAGACTGATTATGATTTCCACACGGGCGAGCTTACCATTCTCGAAACCACTCCCTATTCCGACGGCGAACGTGCAAAGGTTCGTTGCTTCGGCGCCAACGACGTTCTTGAAGGCGTTGCTATCATGAAGCACGAAGGTGTTGACGTTTCCATTACGGGTAACTCCACCAACCCCACAAGATTCCAGCACCTCGTTGCAGGCACATACAAGAAGTGGGCTCTCGAAAACGGTGTTGAATACTTCTCCGTAGCTTCCGGCGGCGGCACGGGCAGAACTCTCCATCCCGACAACGTTGCTGCAGGTCCTGCTTCCTACGGTCTTACAGACTCCATGGGCCGTATGCACGGTGATGCTCAGTTTGCCGGCTCCTCTTCAGTTCCCGCTCACGTTGAAATGATGGGACTTATCGGTATGGGCAACAACCCCATGGTCGGTGCAACAGTCGCTTGCGCAGTTGCAGTCGAAGAGGCTATGAAATAATTATATATTTCAACGCTTTTTGAACCTCATCATCTTTTAAAGGCAAAATAAAACAAAAACAAACATTAGACACATCATTTTCGGATTATCCGTTGTGACGTGTCTAATTTTTTTGCTTAATTTTTGGAGGGGTTTTACAATGAAAAAATTACAAATGAACAAATCCGCTTACATTACCTTTGAAGATGGATGCAATAAGTATCTTGATTACTGCAGACACAGAAATTTGAGAGAGGGTACAATTAACCACTACAAACAAAGTTATAGTCAGTTTTACAAGTATTTTGAACCTCAAATGTCAATTACAGATTTCACCCCGGAAATGTATAATAAGTATGTAATATATTTGAGAGAAAAGCTAAACAATGATGTGAGTATCAACAGTTATTTACGAGATTTAATAACAACATTACATTTTCTAATGAATGAGGGCTATATTCAGCCATTTACTATGAAAGCCATA
>JAZSPN010000095.1:0-3212 GCA_045537495.1 Acutalibacteraceae bacterium | reverse complement strand
ACATGGAGATCATCCAGGGTATCGTCGGTGCAGCATCCAAGCTTAACGCTCCCCTTATCCTTCAGGTTTCCAAGGGCGCAAGAGCTTATGCAAACCACACCTATCTTGTAAAGCTTGTTGAAGCGGCTGTTGAGGAAACAGGTCTTCCCATCGCTCTTCACCTTGATCACGGCCCCGATTTTGAAACATGCAAGAGCTGTATTGACGGCGGCTTTACTTCTGTTATGATCGACGGTTCTCACCTTCCCTATGAAGAGAACGTTGCTCTTACAAAGAAAGTTGTTGACTATGCTCATGCTCACGGCGTTGTTGTTGAGGGCGAACTCGGTCAGCTTGCAGGAATCGAAGACGATGTCAACGTTTCCGCAGAAGATGCTTCCTACACGAATCCCGAGCAGGTACAGGATTTCGTAACACGCACAGGTGTTGACTCTCTTGCAATCGCAATCGGAACAAGCCACGGCGCTTTCAAATTTAAGCCCGGCCAGGATCCCAAGATCCGCATCGACATCCTCGAAGAGATCGAACGCCGTCTTCCCGGTTTCCCGATCGTTCTTCACGGTGCTTCTTCCGTTCCCCAGGAATTTGTTAAGCTTATCAACAACTACGGCGGAAAGATGGATGATGCTATCGGTATTCCCGAAAGCGAGCTTCGCAAGGCTGCCGAGAAGGCTGTCTGCAAGATCAACATCGACTCCGACCTTCGTCTTGCAATGACTGCTGCTATCCGTCAGTATATGGCAGAGAATCCCGGACACTTCGATCCCAGACAGTATCTCACTCCCGCAAGAGCTGCTATCCAGGGCATGGTCGAACACAAGATCCGGAACGTTCTCGGCTGTAACGGCAAAGCATAATCTTATAATCTGAATTAATCCGATGTCAGACGTTGTTACAATGTTTGATGTCGGTTTTTTAATGTCTTGTTGCGTTTTGATTTTTTATATGATAATATAAACAAAACGGGAAAAGGAGAGGCGGTATGGATCGATTTTTTTATGCACGGTGGATTTTTCCGAGAGGAATCGAAGGGGAGATAAAAGACCGTTATTTTGATTATAAAGCGACCTTGAATACTCCGAAAGGGGAGGCGGTGCTGTACATCGGCGCAAACTCTCAGTACGCGGTCTATGTCAACGGAAATTTTGTGAATTTCGGGCAGTATGACGATTATGAGCATTATCAGGTGTACGACAGAGTAGACCTTTCCGATTTTCTGAATGAGGGTGACAATGAGCTTCTCATCTGTCATTACGTATGCGGTCACAACACGTCGACGAGATCTGTTCAGATACCGGGAATCATTTTTTCGGTATGGGACGAGGATGCTCATTTACTTTCAAGCGGAGAAGAGATTTTGTCGGGCGAGAACAGACGTTATCTCGAAAATTCCGAGCTTATAACGGGACAACTCGGATTCAATTTCAATTATGATGCAAACGGCCCCGAAACTGTTTTTGCAAACAGCGTCCTTGCGGGGAAGGAGAAGAATCTGCATAAACGGCCTATCGAAAAGCTTACGATATCGCCTTTGGTGAAGGGGAAGCTTACGGCTCAGGGCTTATTAATGGAAAACGATGCGACACTGCCGAAGAGTCAGCGTATGCAGACGGCTTTCCTTTCTGCACGACGGAGAGAGGATATGTGCGAGGGCGAAGGCTTTTCGTGGAATACCGACGGCGGTGACGGAGTTTATGTCGTGGCGGACCTCGAAGGGGAAAGCACGGGACTTTTAAGCTTTTCGGTTGATGTTCCCGAAAAGACGGAGATTCTTATCGGAATAGGCGAGCATCTCGACGATCTTCGCGTCAGAAGCTATGTCGGCGGAAGAAATTTCTGTTTCCGCTATGTTGCAAAACCCGGTCATAACGAGTTTTTGCATCCTTTCCAGCGACTGGGGATGAGGTACATTCAGCTTCACATTTACTCGAGAAAGGGTACGCTGGGGCATATAGGGATTCACAAAACGGAATATCCCGTGAATATGCTTCCGATTCCCGTTAAGGACGGGCTTCACAGGCGTATATGGGAAGTGGGCAGAAAGACACTTCACTTGTGCATGCACGAGCACTACGAGGATTGTCCGTGGAGAGAGCAGGCGCAGTATGCCATGGACAGCCGTGTTCAGATCCTTTGCGGATATTATGCGTTCAAAGAGTATGACTTTCCGAGATCGGTGCTTTATCTTATGCACCACGCACTTCGCTCCGACGGGCTCATTGAGCTTTGCGCACCCGGAAAGGTGGCCGTGAATATTCCCTCTTTTACGGCGGTCTATATCCGTGAAGTTTTGGAGTATACAAAGTTTTCGGGTGATACCACTCTCATATATGAGATTTTCGATACGGTCAGAACGGTTGCAGACGGATTTATTTCGCGAATTGACGAAACGGGACTCATTCCGCTTTATTGCGGAAAGCCCTACTGGAATTTCTATGAATGGCAGCCGGGACTTTCGGGCAGCGGCAGACACGAAACAAAGGTTTACGAAAGTCCTCTTTGTGTTTTTGTATCGGATGCACTTCGCTGTTTCGGAGAACTGTGCCTTATCGTGAATCCCGAAATTGCAGACGGCTATTTCGAAGCATCGGAAAATCTCGGAAAAGCGGCACACGACAGATTCTACGACGAAAAGTCGGGCGGATATATTACCCGTGAGGGTGACGGAAAGCCTCTTCATGCACTGACTCAGGCGATGATGCTGTTTTCGGATGCCGTTCCCGAAGATAAAAAAGAAAGTGTTTGTGAGCTTCTCAAAAACGGAGGACTTGTTCCCTGCTCCGTGAGTATGACCGTTTACGCATACGAAGCGCTGCTTAAACAGTCCGACAAAAACCGTGAATATGTGCTTTCGGAAATTGAACGCATCTGGGGCAGAATGCTGTCACACGGGGCAGATACCTTCTGGGAAACCGAAACGGGTGCAGACGATTTCAACTATGCGGGAAGTCTTTGCCACGGATGGTCGGCGGTCCCGATATACATATTCGGTCATTACAACTTACCGTAAAGAACAAAAGCGTATAAATGTAAAATGGAGGCTGTAAAAAACGAAAGTTTTTTACAGCCTCTTTGACTGTCGATAAAGTCGTCACAACGTGCACGACTTCATTATAAAGCAAAAATACATAGTTGCTTTCAATGAGTCGCCTTGTGTTGCTATGATTTTATTTAAAGTTAAATATTATATGCACTTGCCCCTTTTTTCGCCT
>JAZSPN010000028.1:0-21570 GCA_045537495.1 Acutalibacteraceae bacterium | reverse complement strand
AATGTCATATCATCGGTTTCTGTATCGTATAAGTCATCGGCGCAAAAAAAGAGCGAAATTGTTACATTGACAAACCGTGTTTTTTACACTTAATACAAGTGTTATATAATTTGTCTCTATCTTCTTCTTTAACTAATGTTTCATCAAAAAACAATCTGCTTGCAATCATAAACATATCACTACACTCATCTTCATCAACAATTCTATTGTAATAAGGACAAATAAATTCTTTTATATTAGCCATATTTTTTCACCACTTTCAATATTTTTATTACTCTTTCGTCGAATTTTTCTTTGGGATAAACTGTTGAAACTCTACCACCATCAATTACAACGCAAACTCCACTCTCTGATAAATACAACTATATTTAGTTCTTGTTCTGTTGCATCAATTTCAAATTTTGCAAAAATTTCGTTTTTTCTTGCCATTTTCTTGATGTCCTTTCAAAAAAAAATTTTTGCTTCAAAAATCCACACGATTGTATAGTATCATAAGTACTACACGATTTCAAGAAAAATTTTGGAACACGATTTCCTGTAAATTTTTCCCTCTTTTCACAATTATTGTAAAAAAAAGAAGCGAAAAGCGTTATATATCAACGCTTTTCGCTATGGCGGAGAGCAAGAGATTCGAACTCTCGAACGGGTGATAGCCCGTTACACGATTTCCAGTCGTGCTCCTTCGACCAACTCGGACAACTCTCCGTTTGCTCAACGGAAAGTATTATACACGACTATTAAGAAAAAATCAAGTCTTTTTTTGAAAATATCTCAGTTTTTTAAAATTACTGCTCAGCAGCAATCTTTTTAAGACGTTTCATGACGTCGTTGGCACCTCTGCCGAAGTAATCATGTAAAATTTTATATTCGGCAAAAAGCTTATCATATACCGCACTGTTTTCTTCGTTGGGAACATAAACGGTATCCTTTACCTTGCCCATCGTTTCGGCAGCCTTGAACACGTCGTCGTAACCGCCGTTTTCGGCACCGGCTGCAACCGCACCGAAAATTGCAGAACCGAGTGCGCCTGCCTGCTCACTGCCTGCAATTTTGATGGGCATCTTGATGACGTCGGCATATATCTGCATCGTCATGGGATCCTTCTGAGAGATTCCGCCTGCCGCAAAGAAAGCGTTGACCGGTACGCCCTGCTCACGGAATGTTTCGATAATCATTCTTGTACCGTAAGCGGTAGCTTCGATAAGAGCTCTGTACATGTCCTCGGGCTTCGTTCTGAGAGTCATTCCGAGCATCATGCCCGTAAGCTCTGCATCGACGAGAACGGATCTGTTGCCGTTCCACCAGTCGAGTGCAACCAGTCCCGATTCGCCGGGCTTCTTGGCTTCGCACTTTTTACGAAGATACTTATGAATGTTAATGCCTTCCTTCTTTGCCTCTTCAAAGTAAGATGCGGGAACGCAATTTTCAATGAACCACTGGAAATGATCACCGACACAGCCCTGACCTGCTTCGTATCCGTAAAAGCCGGGCATAATTCCGTCGGCGACGACACCGCAGATACCTTTGACCTGAACCTCATCCTTGCCAAGCATCATGTGACAGGTGGAAGTTCCCATAATGGCGAGCATTTCGCCTTCCGTCTTCATACCGACGGCGGGTACAAATATGTGTGCATCGATGACACCGACTGCAACCGAGGTGCCTGCTTTAAGTCCCGTAATCGAAGATCCGGATTCGCTGATTTCACCGGCTTTTGCGCCGAGAGGAAGAATTTCCGTGCCGAACTTTTCCTCGATGACATTTTCAAGCTTCGGATCGAGCGCCTTGAAGAAATCCTTTGACGGGAAACCGGTTGTTTTGTTCCACATTGCCTTATAGCCTGCACAGCAAGCGTTTCTTGTTTCCTTTCCCGTAAGCTGCCATATAATCCAGTCGGCAACTTCAATAAATCTGTCGGCCCTATTATAAATCTCGGGTGCCTCTCTGAGCACCTGCCATACCTTCGGAATTGCCCACTCGGAAGAAATCTTTCCGCCGTAATTGTCAAGCCAGCTTTCGCCCCTCTTTACCGCGACATCATTCATGATATCGGCAAGATCCTGAGCTGCATGATGTTTCCAAAGCTTTACATATGCGTGAGGCTCCGACTTGTACTCATCGAGGAAGCAGAGAGGAGTTCCGTCAGCGAGTACGGGAAGAATGGTGCAAGCGGTAACATCGACACCTACGCCGATAACATCGTCGGGTGAAACACCGGATTCTTTAAGTACTTTGGGAATAGTAATTTTAAGAACATCGATATAGTCCTGCGGATCCTGAAGTGCCCAGTCAGCTTTAAGCTTCTTACCACAGGGAAGCTGTTCGTCCATAACTGCGTGGGGATAGTCATATACGGCAGTTGCTACCTCTTCGCCCGTTTCGACGTTTACGAGAAGCGCTCTTCCCGATAAGGTTCCGTAATCAAGACCGATTGAATATTTTGGCATAAAAATTCCTCCTATACTGTTAACGATGAAATAATACCCGAATAAACTTTTACGGGATCTTTTAAGAAATTATCTTTGAATTCGTTCGCCTGATTAAGATCAGCCGCATAAACGCTAAGACTCATGAGAACATCATCTCTGTCTTTGACCTTGAAGCTGACATTGTAGCCGTTACCGCACTGAGTAATCTCAAAATCCGTTTCTCTTTCTCTGCGCAAACGTGTAACAGCATCAAGAAGTGAAACGAAGGCTTTTTCTCTTACGGATTTCGGAACATCTTTAACAAGAAGCTCAGCGGCACCCTTTCCGATCTGAGTAAGATACATAACCTCATCTTCATCGGAAAAATCCGTACTCACATTTCCGCTGCGTATAAGCTCCGCGATTGCTTCGCTCACATCGAAATAATTAGCAATCCCCTGCTCCTGCAAGACCTCACGGCAGAGCTCGCGTGAAACAGGCACATCGATTTTTAAAAGCAAAAAACAAACAAGTGCTTTTATTTCCGAAGTGTTGATAAGTCCTCCGTTCTCAACACCTGCCGTAAAAGCGTCATAAATGTCCATTAAATCACCATTTTCGTTATTTATGATATTTACCGCCAAGGTTTATCTGAAAAGCCCTGTAAAGCTGTTCAAGTAACATGACTCTTGCCAACTGATGAGGAAACGTCATAGGCGACATGGAAAGCTTAAAATCGGAAGCTTTTTTAATTTTTTCCGACAATCCGAATGAGCTTCCGACTACAAATGCGATATTGCCGTTACCGCTGACAGCCGATTTTTCGATCTCGGATGCTAATTGTTCGGATGAAATCATTTTTCCTTCGATACACAAGGAATAAACTTTCGCCCCCGACGGAATCCTTTTTTGTATCTCGGAAGCTTCTCTGTCGATAGCATCAATAATTTGTGAATCGGACGGATCATCGGGAAGCTTTACGGGATTCAGCTCAATTATATCCAGCTTGCAGAAAGCACCGAGTCTTTTTTCATATTCTAAACAAGCATCGCGGAGATACTTTTCTTTGAGCTTTCCGAGAACTATCAATGTAACCCTTATCAAAGTATCATCATCTGCGCATCTCCTCCCGCTACCGACAAACGGTAGTCGCGCCCTTCAACGGCACCGATCTGTGTGAGCTCGGAATAAGTGGACTGATAAGCAAGACTCGGCATATTGTTTTCTTTACTCAGATGAGCAAGGCAAAACCTGGTTGTTCCGCCTTCGAGAAGCTTGACGGCGGTTTCGGCACATAAATCGTTAGACAGATGACCGAGATCGGATAAAATCCTTCTTTTCGTCAGATACGGGTAAGAGCCGTTCTGCAACATACCGATATCATGATTCGATTCAAGCAACACCAGGTCACTTCCGTAAACGGCGGACAATATCTCATCGGTTACCGTTCCGGTATCGGTAGCAACACAGATTCGCCTGTTGTCGGACGTTACCGCCGAATATCCGAACGGCTCTTTTGCATCGTGTGACAAATGAAAAGGCCTGACAAAAACGCCGTTTACTTCCACACCGTTGTCGTCGATGACATTTACGGAAAATTTCCCGTTGAGCATCCCCGATGAATCCAACGCGCTCAGCGTACCGCTCGAACAATAAACACCGATTCCGTGTGCAGAAGCAAAAGTTCTCAGACCGCAAACATGATCGGTGTGCTCATGAGTTACAAATATTGCACCTATTGAATCGGGATCAACACCGATGGAATCGAGTGCAGAATGAAGCTTCTTGGAACTCACACCGCAGTCTACCAAAATTCCTCCGTCGGAAGATCCTATATATGTACAGTTTCCTCGGCTCGAGGAAAACAGCGGACAAAATCTAGCCATAACTTACCTTTCATAAATCAAAAGGCGGGAAATCTCCCGCCTTGACTGTCAAAGTTAGCAGTCACTCAGGAAACGTTGGAAACCGTATCGGGCTCGGAAACGTGCACACGTGTAATGTCGGCACCAACAGCTCTGAGCTTCTCTACCAAATTCTCGTATCCTCTGTCAATATAAACCACATTTTCTATTTCGGTCGTACCTGAAGCTATCAGACCGGCAATAATCATAGCCGCACCGGCACGAAGGTCGTCTGCTCTTACGGGAGCGCCCTTAAGGCCTTCGACGCCCTCGATGACGGCGAGTTTTCCGTCAACCTTAATCGTGGCACCCATCTTGATGAGCTGTTCTACGTAACGGAAACGACTGTCCCAGATACCTTCATTGATAATGCTTGTACCGTTTGCCACGGAAAGCAATACCGCCATCTGGGGCTGCATATCTGTCGGGAAACCGGGGTGAGGCATGGTTTTGATATTGCATTTATTCGGTCTGCAATCCGATTTAATAAGAACGCTGTCATCGTATTCCTCGACTTCAACACCGCATTCAATAAGCTTCGCGGTAATCGATTCCAGGTGTTTCGGAATAACATTGTTGATAAGAACATCTCCACCCGTAGCGGCAACGGCTACCATATAGGTACCGGCTTCGATCTGATCGGGAATTATGGAATAAGTGCAACCTCTGAGAGATTCCACTCCTCTGATTTTAATTACATCGGTACCCGCACCTCTGATATCCGCACCCATGGTATTGAGGAAGTTTGCAAGATCAACAATATGAGGCTCTTTTGCGGCATTTTCTATAACCGTAAGTCCCTTCGCCTTTGCCGCGGCAAGCATAATGTTAATCGTTGCACCGACGGAAACCGTGTCAAGGTATATCGGACTGCCGATAAGACCGTCGGAAACAGCATTGACAATAGCATTCTCTTCAATGGAAACGGAAGCACCGAGAAGCTCAAATCCCTTTATATGCTGATCAATGGGACGCACTCCGCCGAAATTACAACCGCCGGGCATGGCAACTTCCGCTCTTGCAAATCTGCCGAGTAAAGCACCAATAAAGTAATACGAAGAACGGCAATGCTTCGTCATGTCATACGGAACATTATATCCGTTGACATTCTTCGCACATATTTCTACCGTGTTTTTGTTGATATATTTAACGCTGGCACCAAGTGCCGCCAGAATCTTTATCATAACGGAAACATCGCTGATTTCCGGAATGTTTTCGATTCTGCAAACTTCATTGGTAAGTATAGTTGCGGGAAGTATCGCAAGCGCGGCATTTTTTGCACCGCTGATATCTATCTTGCCGCAAAGACGATTGCCTCCCGTTATCTTAATTTTATCCAAAAGACTCACATCCTGATTGTAATTTATATAAAAAGACAGTAATATTCATAATAATTCAATACATTATATCACTATATAATAAAAAAGTAAAGAATAATAAAAAAATTTTTAATTAAATTTTAATATTTAAGCCTTAATGAAAAAATACAGCAGATTGCGTATACACTGCTGATATATACAATCTGCTGTAAACTCGACGCGCTAATAGTATGCTCATAAAGAGCAGTTTTAACGTAACGGAAGCTGAAAATTTTTGATTAAATTATAAAAGTTTTTCAACACTTGCAATTTCAACACAGGTGCAAAGGACCTGCATCGCCATTGAAAGCTCTTCGACGGACGGAAATGTAGGTGCAATACGGATATTTTTATCAAACGGATCTTTTCCGTAAGGATATGTAGCACCTGCGCCTGTAAGCACAAGACCTGCGTCCTTACAAAGAGAAACAACTCTCTTTGCACAGCCTTCCATCACATCAAGACTGACAAAATAACCGCCGTTGGGCTTAGTCCACGAAGCAATACCCTTGTCGGAAAGCTCTTTTTCAAGTGTTTCAAGAACAATGTTGAACTTCGGAGCGAGAAGTGCTTTGTGCTTTAGCATATGCGAAAGTACACCTTCCGCATTTTTAAAGAAACGAACGTGTCGTAACTGATTGACCTTGTCGTGATTGATTATCTGATAGAACATTCTTTTTTCAATCTGAGAAAGATTGTTTTCGGAAGCCGCAAGTGCAGATACGCATGCACCGGCATAGGTAATCTTTGCAAAAGATGCAACCTCGATAATCATATCCTGACTGCCGTATTTTTCACATTCAGAGAAAATTTCAAGAAGTGAATCCGGTGTATCCGTAAGATCGTGAATTGCATATGCGTTGTCCCAGATAATACGAAAATCCTTAGCGGCAGGCTTCAACTGAGCAATTCTTCTGACAGTTTCATCGGAGAACGTTATACCGGTGGGATTCGAATACTTGGGAACACAGAACATTCCTTTTACGGAATCATCACGAACGTACTCTTCAATCGCATCCATGTCGGGACCATTTTCATCGGTTTCTATGAGAATCATGTCAATTCCGAAATGCTCAAGGATTGCAAAATGCCTGTCATATCCGGGGACGGGACATAAGAACTTGATCTTCTTGCCGAACCACGGCTCTCCGCCGCAAACTCCGTGAGTCATGCACTGACCGATGTAGTCAAACATCATGTTAAGACTTGATGATCCGCCGATGATGACGTTCTTGGCATTAACGCCGAGAAGATCCGCAAAAATCTCTTTGAGCTCCGTCATGCCCGTTGCAAGACCGTAGTTACGTGCGTCAAACTTGTCGCATCCGCACATATCGTCGCCTGCATTCAGCACCGTCAGAAGACCGTCTGAAAGTGCCAGCTGTTCATCGCCGGGCTTGCCGCGCGCCATATTCAATTTAAGATTTTCACTTTTGAAGCCGTCATAACGACTCATAAGGGAATCAAGTCGTTCACGAAGCTCGTTCTTTGACATAGAACTGTAATTCATAAATAATCACCACAAAAACAAATATATTATAGAATAATATTGAAAAAGTAATTTGTCAATAGATTTTATAAATATTAAGCACGGAGAATCCAGAATTCGCTCAGCATAACTCCCACGTGGGGCTCCTCAATGACAAGGTCGGCACAACCGTTCGTAAAAAGTTCGGCGGGAATAGTATATGTCGCCGTTTCCGTGTTCGGCGCGAGATACAACGAATCAAACTTCTCATCCTTCTCACCGCCGTACTGAGTACCGGAATAAATCACCTTGCCCGAAACGGTAACGGTGTGATCGGTAGCTTTCGTACTCTTTCTCGATGAATAAGAAACCCTGAGCTTGTAATCCTTGCCGGGAGTCATACCCGAGAGCTTGCATCTGAAGCTGTAATGATCGTAAAGCTTTAACTGACACATCGGAATGCTTCCGTCGTTGACACCGGGTCTGTCACCCTGGAAATCCATGTAAAAGTCAGGCACCTGTCTTTCTTCAAGAACATCAAGACCGTGTTCAGAGAACGAATAGTAGAATTCATCACTGTTAACGGTATTTCTTCCGAGAAGACCTTCGATAAAACCTTCACGCTCTTCTTCGGGAAGTGTCTTCGAGAAGTTGAGTCTGTTGATATAGTAAGCTTTATCCGTAACGGGCAGGTCGATAGTATCAAGCGTTGCGCCTCGTTCCCAGTTGTCAGCGTAATAACGTTTTACGTCAAGCTGCATTCCGATCATATCATAGAGCTTCTTGCCGAGAACTTCAATGAATTCACGAAGCGCCTTGTACCCGTCATCAAAATCGGTGCCGAGAATCTCAAGCGCTTTATCGACATCACCGCTCTTTCTGAGAGTATAAACCGCACTTTCGAGAAGCTCCGTTTCAAAAAGTCTTCTTTTCTTTACAATGAGATCACATACCGCTCTGAAAAGAAGCTGAACGAATCTCCAGTTATCCGAAAGAGAAGGAATCGTGTCATAAAGATCGATCAGATTATTATATGTCGATTCAATGACGGGGTTCTCCGACGGATCGCCCTCCCAGTTTCTTTCAAGACCGAAAACAGCATCCGCTATTCTCTCCGCGGGGGCCTGCCAGATAAATGCACGTGCATAATCGAGCAACGTTTCTCTGAGCGGGATTTCCGGGAAGAAATCGAGATTGCTCCATACAGCCTTATTGACATCGTCATTGACACCCTCCGAATAGCTTACACTGCCGACGATGTAACGTCTTGTCATTCTGTGGATAAGACTGTATTCCCTGGGCCTCGGGTTAATCGACTCTCTCGAAAGCGTCGTTGTAAGTGAATAGTGCCAGTCATCATTGAGGAAATGAACAGGATATTCGCATCTGACATTGTGCGTAATGTCGGGATAGAGTCTTATGGGATACTTAGAAGGAAGCTTTTTTCTGAGAACACTAAGCGGAAATGCTCTGTTAGGTCCCGTGATAACACCGTCAATCTCGTCGGGAAGCTCATTCATCTTTCTGATGAAGTCCTCACCCCACGTAGGCTGAGAATGGGGCGCCTGTGCCGAAGGCCACATCTGTGCATCGGGTTTCTCTTCATGAAGCGCCTTTGAAATCGCCTTGATTCTGTCAACAAAAACATCACCCGGGAATTCTCCGGGATCACCTCCCGGAGGGAACATGACATTGAGTCGAGGGCACTTTTTAAAGAATTCACGACGTTTTTCAACCGTTTCCTCCAACGGAAGCTCATCGTTCGGATACCACAGGGAAACATCGAGATCAAATTCATCGGCAAGCTCACTTGCAAGTATGCAAAACTCATCGGCATCATATTTCATGAGGTCATTTCTGCCTTTTTCGGCACGACCGGGAATGTGCTCAACAATGTTTGATCCGAACATCATGAGATCGAGATAACATCTTCTGTATTCGGGCAGTCCCCACGACTCATAGGAGTTGCTTGTCGTTCTGTATCCGAGCTGATGTCCGCGGATACTCTTATCAGGAGTGAAATTGCCGCTTATATCTTTAATAAGGGATATCTTGCCGTCGGAATAAAGCGTTTTGCGAAGGAACATTGAATAGCCGTAAATAAATCCTCTGATACCGCTTGCCGATACGGTTAAAACGCTGTCTTCGAGTGTAAGACAATAGGAATCCTTGTCAAAATCATCGGTTACAAATCTGACACAGACATCACTCGAAGAAAAATCAGGTCTTTTGCCGCTTCGAAGCTCAATTTCGTCGCAAAAAAGCTCAGCGGCCTTCTTTTCGGTTTCCGTAACAGCGAATACGGTAAGTCCTGTAAAATCAAAAATCATAATGAAGCCTCCATTCATTTTATTATAGAATAACAGAACTTAATTTCAAAATCAAGAAAAGTATAAAATTTGTAAAAAAATATGGAAAAATGTGTTTTAAGAGATTATAATGGAATAACAAAGTTTTTGGAGGAAACAATGAATATACTTATTCTTACTTTTGAAATAATAGGAACACTTTCTTTCGCAGCTTCGGGAGCCCTTACCGCAATTAAGAAAAACATGGATATTTTCGGTGTTATCGTGCTCGGAGTAATAACTTCGGTGGGCGGCGGTGTTATCCGTGATCTGATTCTCGGGAACACTCCACCTTTCATATTCTCTAATCCGATTTACGTAATAGTGGCAATTTTCACATCGATCGCCATATTTCTGCCGTTTATACGCAGACCTCTTCTCAACAATCATGTTGCGTATGAAATTCTGATGCTGATCATGGATTCACTCGGTCTCGGCGTCTTTACCGTTGTCGGAATTCAGATTACATACAACGTTTCGAACGTTTCGGGATTTTTCCTCGTCGTCGTAATGGGAATGTTATCGGGTGTCGGCGGCGGTGTCCTTCGCGATGTTCTTGCAGGTGACCGTCCGTATATCTTCGTAAAGCACATTTACGCGCTCGCCTCTTTACTCGGTTCCGTGGTCTGCACTCTCATGTGGAATTACAACGAGAAATATGCGATTTTATCGGGAGCCGCACTTACGATAATTATCAGACTTTGTGCCGCACACTTCAGATGGAGCCTTCCGAAAGCCCACGTCGACAAGTCCGAAAATCTGAGGTGATGCACGATGCTCAGAAACTGGATGAAAAATTTAAGGGACGATATCCGCCTGACATCCGTTGTGATGCCGGGCACTCACAATGCAGGCAGCTATTCGATGACTTCCATGTCGTGCTGTCAGGACAAAAACCTTTATGAGCAGGCCGTTTCGGGTGTCCGTCATTTTTGCATAAGGCTTGATACGCATCGAGGAAAGTTGGTAATGGCTCACAGCATTTCAAAGGGTGACACTTTTGAAAATGCTCTTTGTGACCTCAGAAAAGCCATGGAAGAGCTCACCGACGAATTTTTCATACTCGATATCAGGGAATATCCTTCTGTTAATATCGGACCTTTTAGAATTAAATTCACCGCCGATCCCGCTTCGGTCGATGAATTACTCGAAAAATACATCTCACCTTCAAATTTTGCGTTTACGGATTTCAAAAGTATTTCAGATGTTACCGTCGGAGATCTCAGAAAATCGGGCAAAAAATACATTCTTTACAACCCGGATTCACACTATGAGTACAGTGTCGCATGTGAATATTCAAGTCCGTGGTACAAGGATATTTTTTCCGAAAACGCAGAACGGTTCGTTGAAGAAATACTGAAAATCATCGATACTGAGCGCACAAGCGGATTTTTCTGTTTGCAGACTCAGCAAACTCCGAATCCCTTTTCCGAGGTCGGCATGAAGTCGCCGAGAAGACTTGACGATACGCTTTCTCGCTTTTATGAAACAATAATTGACGGGATAAGGAATGTGCCCGAAAGACTGTCCCGCGCAAACGTTATCAGCGGTGATTTTATGAATGACAAAAAATGCCGTCTTATCATTGATCTCAATAACGATAAAGGCAACTTTATCTGACAAAAGTTACATATAATATGCTGTTCTTCCTTGTACAAAATAATATTGCACCATGGCGCAATACAGTAAGGGAGATCAGATATGACTCAAGATATCCAGCTGCTTCAAGCCGTTTATCAGAACGTTCAGATGGGAATCGACGGAATCAAAAATATTTTCTCAGATGCCAAGGAAGATTCGTTCCGTAAGGAATTAAAGCGTCAGGAAGACGAATACAGAGAGTTTTCCAACGAAGCATCCGAGAAATTACACAAGTTGGACGAAGAACCCGAAGATCTCAGTGTAATGGCTAAGGCAGGATCATTTATTTCGACAGAGTTCAACACAATGTCGGATTCTACAACTTCACATCTTGCAGAGATGATGATTCAGGGAACATCCATGGGAATCACGAAGCTTCTCAGAAAGATTAAATCTCTCGATCAGGTTGATGTGTGTACCGAAAAGTTCGCAAAGAAAGTTGTAACAGCCGAAGAGATAAATGTTGAATCACTCAAGAAATATCTGTAATCAAAGGAGAACGCATGAAGAACAAAAAGCACAAGGAATCTCCGCGTAACGGTCATCCCACAGTTCAGGGAAACGTAACGGATGATACACTTAAATTCGATATCGTAAAGGAATCGAAGAAAAAGAAAAGCTGAAACCGCATTACGGTTACGTGACTGAGCGTTTTGGAGTCGGTGATATTCGTATGAATTTTCACCGATTCTCTTTATTATGGGATAAAAGTTAAAATTTTATAGACAACCGAAGAAAAATATGATATTATAACTGTATATTTGATTTATTCGTAAAAAGAGGTACAGATATGGATAAAAAGAAAGTTTTAATCATCGTAAATCCGCGTTCGGGCAGAATGGTTGCCAGCAGACTTGCTTTTAACTACGGAAATCAGTTCAGAAACACCGAGTACGAAGCTTTTATCCGTATGACAACGGGTCGTCACGATGCTACCGATGTTGCGAAAAGACTTGCAGATAAATTTGACATTATCATGTGTCGCGGCGGTGACGGAACGCTCAGCGAAACGGTGAGCGGTGTACTCGAATCGGGCATCAGTGTTCCGATCGGATGTATTCCCGGAGGCACAACAAACGACTTTGCCAAAAGCAACGGTATACCCTTGAAGTCGGGCGATGCCATCAACCTCGTTATTAACAGTGAGCCCGTTCCTCAGGATGTCGGCAAATTCGGCGATGACCGCTACTTTATTTATACGGCAAGCTTCGGCCTTTTTACAAGAGCATCCTACGCTACACCTCAGAGCATCAAAAACAGGTTCGGCTACATATCTTACCTTGTTGGCGGTGCAACAGAGCTTACGAACATCAAAAAAATTCATGCGAAAGTCACTTGCGACGGCGAAGTTTACGAGGACGACTACATATTCGGCTCCGTTACAAATTCACTTGCAGTCGGCGGCGGCGTATTCCGCTTTTCGAAAGATATGATGAGCTTCGATGACGGTCTTTTCGAGTTGGTACTCGTAAAAATGCCAAAAAACGTCAAGGAGCTTGCCAAACTTGCACTTTGCCTTAAATCGGGAGAATACGACAAGGACTTCTTCACAATCGTTAAGGGCAAGGAATTCTCGTTTGATTTCGGCGACAAAGAAATCCCCTGGACACTTGACGGCGAATTCGGCGGCGACACGGAAAAGGTTGATATCAAGTGCCTCGAACACGCCATCCGTCTTTACAAACCTTTGGAGGATTAATATGAGCTATGCAGATCAGGTTCTGATAAATAACCTTAAAGATATTCTCGAAAACGGCTTCACCGACGAGGGATACGACGTTCGTCCCCGTTGGGAAGACGGTACCCCTGCAAGAACAGTAAAAAAATTTGCAATGGTTAACCGTTATGACCTCTCGAAAGAATTTCCCATCATAACCTTACGTCGCACAGCCTTCAAGTCGGCAGTGGACGAAATTCTCTGGATCTGGCAGAAAAAGTCGAACAACATCAAGGACCTCGGCTCGCACATCTGGGATTCATGGGCCGACGAAACGGGAAGCATCGGTAAAGCTTACGGTTATCAGCTTTCCGTTAAGCACCGTTATCCCGAAGGTGAATTCGACCAGGTTGATCGTGTGCTTTTCGATCTGAAAAACAACCCGCTCAGCCGTCGTATCATGACTAATATTTATAACCACCACGATCTTTCCGAAATGGGGCTTTACCCCTGCGCTTACAGTGTCACTTTTAATGTTACGGGCAACAAGCTCAACGCCATACTCAATCAGCGATCTCAGGATATGCTGGTTGCAAACAACTGGAACGTATGCCAGTACGCGGTACTTGTTCACATGATTGCCCAGGTAAGCGGTTTCGAGGTCGGCGAGCTTGTTCATGTCGTGGCAGATGCTCATATCTATGACAGACACATACCTCTTGTCGAGGAATTGCTCAAAGCTGAGCCGCTCCCCGCTCCCGAGTTTATAATTGATAAGTCTGTTGATAACTTCTATGCCTTCACAAAAGACAGCGTTCAGCTTGCGGATTACAAATTTAACGAATTCAACCATAAAATTCCGGTTGCTATTTAAGGTGATACTATGATACTAATCGCTTCAGCAGGTCTTAACTGGGAAATCGGCTTTAATAACGATTTACTCTTTTATGCTCCCGACGATATGAAGTTTTTCAAATCGCAGACTGTTGACAATACGGTTATTATGGGCAGACGGACTTTTGAATCCCTTCCGGGTAAAAAGCCTCTCAAAAACAGAGAAAACATCATTCTCTCAACGGACCGTAGTTTTACCGTTGACGGCGCCGCCGTTTATCACAGCGTAGACGAATTACTCGAAAAAGTCCGCGGCATTACCGACCGAAAGGTTTTTGTCATCGGCGGTGCTTCAATATACGAAACGCTTCTCCCCTACTGCGATACCGCATATATCACTCAGTTTTATGCGACAAAAGAAGCAGACAGATTCTTACCCGATTTATCGAAGAGTAAGGAATGGAAGTTAACTTCAAGAAGCGAAAAACACGATTACGAGGGACTCGAATTCACTTTTGATATTTATAACAGAATTTAAAAGGACAGAAATCTATGAATGTTATTAACATCGCAATCGACGGACCTGCCGGGGCAGGCAAAAGTACCATTTCAAAAAGAGTCGCGAAGCATCTCGGATTCATTTACGTGGACACGGGCGCTTTATACCGTACAGTCGGTCTTAACGCTTTACGTCTTGGTCTGGACACAAAAAACGCGGAAGATGTAATCAAAACTCTTGATACGGTGAAAGTTTCTCTCCGTTTCATCGACGGTGAACAGCGGGTTTTCCTCTGCGACGAGGATGTATCCGATGCAATCCGTACTCCCGAGGCATCAATGGCGGCTTCAAATGTTTCTGCAATTCCCGCTGTCAGAGATTTTCTTTTCTCTCTTCAACAGGATATTGCCGCAAACTCCGACTGCATTATGGACGGAAGAGATATCGGCACTGTTGTTTTGCCTGATGCAAAAGTCAAGATTTTTCTTACGGCATCTGCCGAGAAGCGTGCAGAACGCCGCTACAAGGAGCTTACCGAGAAAGGTATATCCGATACATACGAAAATGTCCTTGCAGAAATAATCCAGCGTGACTATAACGACTCTCACCGTGAAACAGCCCCCCTGAAACAAGCCGACGATGCCATTCTTGTCGACACAAGCAACCTTACTCTCGATCAGTCTTTTGAGGCTGTACTCAGAACAGTTAAGGAGAGAATATGATGAAAAAAGAAATTTTCGATTATTCTTCTGTAAAGAAAAGAATTCTCTATCCGATACTTATTCCCATCGGAAGAGTTATAGTTAAGCTTATTTTCAAAACGAAGCTTATCGGTTCCGAAAACGTTCCTTCAGACGGCAAGTTTATCTTTGCATCCAACCACATCACGATGCTTGATCCCGTCTTTATTGCAACTCTTTGCCCGAGAACACTCTACTTCATGGCAAAGCAGGAATTGTTCAAAAACGGTTTCGTCCGATGGTTTTTGACAAACATGAACGCATTTCCGATAAACCGTGACGGTTACGACAATAAATCAATTGATTACGCCGAAAGACTTTTGAGTGAAGGCAATGCAATAGGTATCTTTCCCGAAGGCACCAGACAGAAAACCCGTCGTCCCGGCAGACCTAAGGCGGGAGTCGCAATGCTTGCAAAAGCAACAAAATCTTCGGTTGTACCCGTTTCGGTGTATTTTTCCGAAAAACCGAGATTCCGTTCACGCCTTACCGTCAGAATCGGAAAACCGATTTACTATGAAGAATTCAATTTTTCAGATGAAGAAAGAAACACGAGAGAGCTCCGCGATGCTGCTTCTCTTGTAATGGAAAGGATCACAGAACTTTGGTCAAAAGGTCACCAAGAATAACATTAGCGGAAACGGCAGGCTTCTGTTTCGGTGTTGACCGTGCAGTCAGAATGACGTATAATTTAATTGATTCCGGCAAAAAAGTCTGCACTTACGGTCCGCTGATTCATAATCCGCAGGTAGTTTCCGATCTGAGCGAAAAGGGTGTCACCGTCATCGATTCGCCCGATTCCGCACCTACAGATTCACTCGTTGTAATACGTGCTCACGGTGTACCGTCAAAAATAATAAACCGACTGACGGAAAACGGATGCGAGATCTGTGATGCAACCTGCCCGTTTGTAAAAAAAATTCACCGTATCGTTGCCGACAGTCACGATACCGTCATGATTGCGGGAGATGCCGCTCATCCCGAGGTTGAAGGCATCGAAGGTCACTGCTCAGGCGAATCTTTCGTTTTTAAAAACTCCGTTTCTTTGGAAAATTTTTTCAAAGAAAACACCGATTATTGCAACAAAGAATTAATTTTCGTTGCTCAGACAACATTTTCGGTCGAAGAGTGGAAAAATTGTAAAGAAATAATAAAAAAACACTGTACAAATGCAAAAATATTTGATACAATATGCAATGCAACTCAAGATAGACAGTCTGAAGCTTTTTCTCTGTCCTCAAAATCCGATATAATGATAATTATCGGCGGCAGACACAGCTCAAATACAGTTAAGCTTCATACAGTGTGCAGTAAAAACTGTCCCACCTATCTTATCGAACAACCGAGTGAGCTTTATGACATCAATTTTCACGGTTGTTCTTCCGTTGGTGTAACCGCAGGAGCTTCCACTCCTGCCGGCATAATAAAGGAGGTACTTAAAACCATGTCCGAAATCGTGGAAACAAATTCAGTCGAACTTGAAAAGACTGCGGAAGTGGCAGTCGCAGAGGAGGTGAAAGATACCGAAGCTGCTCAGTCGATTGATGATATGGACTTTTCGGCTGCTCTCGAAGAATCTCTCAAGAGCATGAGCACCGATCAAAAGGTTAAGGGCGTCGTTATGGGCTTTTCTCCCACCGAGATCCAGGTTGATATCGGCAGAAAGCACGCAGGATTCATCCCGATCGATGAGTACAGCAACGATCCTACAGCTAACCCTCAGAAGGAATTGAAGGTAGGCGATGAACTGGAACTTATCATCATGAAGACTAACGATGCAGAAGGTACCGTTATGCTTTCAAAGAAGCGTTGCGATGCTGCTCAGGCTTGGAACAACATCATCGAAGCTGAAACTGACGGTACTATCTTTGAAGGTACTGTTGTCGAAGTTATCAGAGGCGGCGTTCTTGTTGCAACAAACGGCATCCGTGTATTCGTTCCTGCAAGTCTTGCAACCGAATCCAAAAATCAGCCTCTCGAAGATCTTCTTCGCACTAAGGTCCGCCTTCGCATCATCGAAGTCAATAAGCAGCGCAGACGTGCTGTCGGCTCCATCAAGGCAGTTATCAAAGAGGAACGCAAGGCTAAGTCCGATGAATTCTGGGCACAGGCAGCTGTCGGCCAGGTTTACAACGGCACAGTCAAGTCACTCACCGCTTACGGCGCATTCGTTGATATCGGCGGCATTGACGGTATGGTTCACATTTCCGAAATGTCCTGGAAGCGCATCAAGCATCCGTCAGAAGTATTCAACGTAGGCGACGAAGTTGAAGTATACATCAAGGCTCTCGACGACGAAAAGAAAAAGATTTCACTCGGCTACAAGAAGGTCGAAGACAATCCGTGGGAAATCCTTCGCCGTGACTACCCTGTTGATTCTGTTGTTGAAGCAGAAATCGTCAGCATGACAACATTCGGTGCTTTCGCTCGTGTTATCCCCGGTATTGACGGTCTTATTCACATTTCTCAGATTGCTAACCGTCACATTGAAAAGCCCCAGGATGCACTCAATATCGGCGAAAAGGTCCAGGTTAAGATTACAGCCATCGACTTCGATAAGAAGCGTGTAAGCCTTTCCATCCGTGCTCTCCTTGATCCCATGGAGAATACAGAGGCTGTCGAAGCTGCTGAAGAAGCTGTTGAAGAAACAGAAGAAGCTGCAGAATAATTCGTACATACTAAAAATTATCACCGTAATCCGATCGGATTACGGTGATTTTTTATCTGTCTTCTCTGAAATACGGAAGTCCGAGAGATGCGGGGCCTTGATTTTCTTTTTTCTTTCTGAACCCAATCAATATCAGAACAATAATCGTGACGACGTAGGGAATCATTTTGAAGAGTTCCTGAGAGCTTCTTGTGAGTCCCGGAATGTAGAAGTACATCCAGTAAAGAATGCCGAAAAGATAGGCACCCCAGATTGTGTTCTTCGTCTTCCATGTGGCAAAAATAACGAGAGCCACTGCCAACCAGCCGAGGTTTTCAATCGTACCGTCATTCGCCCAGGTACCCTTGGTATAGTCCATAACGTAATAGATTCCGCCGAGGCCCGTGATACCCGCACCGATACAGGTTGCGGCATATTTTTTCAGCGTAACATTTATACCTGCTGCATCGGCGGCGGCAGGATTTTCGCCTACGGCACGGAGGTTAAGCCCTGCCTTTGTTCTGTAAAGGTAGAACTGAATAAAGACAGCAAGTGCTATTGCAAGGTAGACCATAAAGCCGAACGAAAGAAAGATTTTTCCGACTGAGCCAAAATTCGAAAATACGGGCAAGGAATATCTGAATGCACTGCTGGTGGTTGCTACCGAAATCTGTCCGACACCGCCCGCAAGCTTGTTGAGTGATCCGCCGATGAAGTTGGCAATACCCGAACCGAAGATTGAAAGTGTAAGTCCCGTAACATTCTGATTCGCCCTGAGTGTGATGGTGAGAAAACTGTATAAAAGACCTGCAAGTGAAGCGGCAAGAAAACCGCACAAAAGAGCAACGGCAAGGCAAACAGCCTTTGAAGGCGTTTCAACTGCACGTTCATAGAAAAACGAAGCGACAAGACTTGAAATTCCGCCAATGTACATAATACCGGGCACACCGAGATTGAGATTACCCGATCTTTCAGTCAACACTTCGCCGATTGCACCGAACATAATTACGGTACCGAAAACGACTGAAGCCTGAATCAAAGAAAGAATCTGCATCATTATTCGGTCACCCCCTTATGTTTTGAACGAAAAACAAGCTTATAATTAATAAAGAACTCACTGCCGAGTATAAAGAAAAGGATGATTCCCGAAATGATTTCGGAAGCGTGTTCGTTAAGTCCGAAATCGGTTGCAATTTCGGCGGCACCGTTTTCGAGAAAAACAATCAGAAGCGACACAAGAATCATAACGGGGGTGTTAAACTTGGAAAGCCATGCTACTATAATAGCCGTGAATCCCCTGCCTCCTGCCGTGTCAACAGAAATGGTATGACTTGCACCGCTGACGGCAACGAAGCCTGCAAGACCGCACACAGCACCCGAAATCAGCATTGTGCGAAGTATAGCTTTTTTAACATTGATACCGGCATATCTTGCAGTATTAACGGATTCACCGACAACCGCTATTTCATAGCCTTGCTTAGTATATCTGAGGTACACGTACATTATAAACGTCAAAGAAAGCACGATAATAACATTGAGTCCGTATTTCTGACCGACGACAGTCGGAAACCAACCCGATTTAGAAATGGCATTGATAATTCCGACGGTATTTGATCCGAACGGATTTTCCCATTTCGAAACGAAAAATGAAGTTAACTGAATTGCCACATAATTCATCATCAGGGTAAACAGTGTTTCATTCGTACCGAAATTCGCCTTGAAGAATGCGGGAATCAGTCCCCATACAGCACCACACAGCATACTTGTAACGATCATGCAGACGAAAAGAAGCGGAGTCGGCAGATCGGCAAAATAGATCATACACGCGGCAGTCGCAATACCGCCGACGAGAACCTGACCTTCGGCACCGATGTTCCAGAATTTCATCTTGAATGCAGGTGCAAGACCAACGGATATACAAAGAAGAAAAGCCACATCCTTGAAGGTATTCCACGTGCGCATTTTATTTCCGAAAACTCCGTCGAACATTGATCCGTAAACTTCAAGAGGGTTAAGTTTCGTCAAAGTATAGATAAGAAGCGAAGAAGCAAGAAGCGCCAAAAGCAGAGATAATCCTCTGACTGTCCAGGATTTCCAGACGGGAATGGAATTCCGTCTTAAAATACGCACAAACGGCTCACGCATCGAAGCATTATCTTTATTCAAGACCTGCACCTCCCTCCGACTTTGTCATAAGCAAACCGACCTCTTCCTTTGTGGCAGTTCTGGCATCAAGAATACCGCTGACAGAGCCTGCGCAAAGAACAAGTATTCTGTCGGACAATTCAAGCAAAACGTCAAGGTCTTCACCGACGTAAATAACGGCAACACCTTTTTTCTTTTGCTCATTGAGTAGATTGTAAATCGCGTAAGAAGTGTTGATATCAAGACCTCTTACCGCATATGCAGTCATAAGCACGGTCGGATTCGATGCAAGCTCACGACCGACAAGAACCTTCTGAACATTTCCTCCCGAAAGCTTTTTGACGGGCGTATTAAGGCTCGGAGTCACAACCTCGAGCTCCGTGTAAATCTTATTTGCAAGCTTTTTAGGTCTTTTAGTTGTTATGAAAGGAGAATGACCTGCATTGTACGATTTGAGCATCATATTTTCCGTCATCCCCATTGATCCGACAAGTCCCATTCCGAGTCTGTCCTCAGGAACAAAAGACAGAGAAATACCGAGTCTGCCTATCTGTCTTGGTGTTTTACCGACAAGCTCCTTTTCCTTTTTATCATCCTTCGGATAAAAGATAATACTGCTGCCCTGCTCCGCCTTTTGTAAACCTGCAATAGCCTCGAGAAGCTCTTTCTGTCCACTGCCCGAAATACCCGCTATACCGAGAATCTCGCCACTGTTTGCCGTGAAGCTGACATTATCGAGTACCTTTACTCCCTCCGCATTGTAACAGACAAGGTTTGTGACCTTCAAAGCCTTGGAAGGGTTGACAGAATCCGACCGTTCAATATCAAGATCAATTTTCTTGCCTACCATCATTTCGGTAAGCGTCTGTTCGGTAGCGTCGCATGTATCAACAGTGCCTACGTACTCGCCCTTTCTCAAAATGGCAACTCTGTCGGAAACACTCAGAACTTCATGAAGCTTATGAGTGATTATTACAACAGACTTACCGTCATCTCTCATATTTCTGATAATTCTGAAAAGCTTTTCCGTTTCCTGAAGAGTCAGAACAGCCGTAGGTTCATCAAGAATCAAGATATCCGCACCACGATAAAGAACTTTGATAATCTCAAGAGTCTGCTTTTCGGAAACGGTCATATCATATACTTTTTGATCGGGTTTAATGGAAAATCCGTATCTGTCACAGATTTCCAGAATTTTGGCAGAAACCTTTTTTCTGTCGAACTTACCTTCTTCGTCAAGACCGAGAACAATATTTTCAGCTGCCGAAAAAACATCGATCAATTTGAAATGTTGATGAATCATTCCTATCTTATGATCAAAAGCATCCTTCGGAGAACGAATCGAAACCGGTTTTTCACCCACAAATATTTGTCCTTCGTCGGGATAATAAATACCCGAAAGCATATTCATAAGCGTAGTCTTTCCGCTGCCGTTCTCGCCAAGAATCGCTAAGATTTCACCGCTCTTAATATCGAAACTGACTCTCGTATTCGCCTTGACGGATCCGAAAGATTTCGAGATATTGTCAAAGCGAACCGCACTGTGATTATTCACCCTTCGCACCTCTTTATAAAAAAGTAAACCGGCAAACGGAAGCCGAAAACGGGCTTCCGTTCGCCTTAATGCATTCTGAGAAATTAATTATTCTTCCGCCGTAATGCCGTCAATTACAAGATCAAAGTAAGGTGCGCTGCGGAATTCGGATTCATGGAAATATCCGCCTTCGATTGCTTCATAATCCTTACCTTCGTAAATAACATTACCCGTTGTAAAATCAATGATTGTTGATGAGAAAGTCTTGCCGGTAAGCTTTTCGCCGCCGACAGTAAACGTTTCAGTATCAAACACGTGAAGTGTTCCTGCCTTGAGTGCCTCGAAGTCGGAGGCCAAGCGATCTTACCAAGACAACAATGGGCACCA
>JAZSPN010000008.1:0-11944 GCA_045537495.1 Acutalibacteraceae bacterium | reverse complement strand
CTATGACCGCAACGGTTATGAAGACGGCGCAATTGTATACGAGGGCAGCAAAGAATGGCCCGCAGATATGGATAATTGCGGACTTGGTGCAACTTATAAGCTTGCATCTGCTTACGACAGCGATACAGATTATGTTTACCTCAATGATGAGTCAAACTACGAAAGACGCTATATCATCGGTTGGACAACTGTTGAAGGCGGTACCGAAGTAGAATACGCTCTCGGCGAAGAAGTTGAATTCAGCGAAGACTTTGCCGCAATAATTGAGGAAGACGGCGACAAGTCACTTACGCTCTATGCAGTATGGAGTGCCAACTACATTGACCTCGACTGGGCAATTGCCGATTTCCAGGCTGAGCATATCATCTATGACGGTAACGAGGAATATGTACATGAAAGCGTTATTGACGGCGATAATGTACTTCAGGCATTCCTTCCCGCCAGCGAATATTACGATGCCGAATATTTCGGCGGCGACTTTGCCGAAGATATCAATTACAGAGCAAGCGAAGGCTGGCTTGACGGTTATAACGGCAACTACGGTTACGATGCTGATAAGTACGGTAAATATAACTGGGTTATCGGCGATCCTTCCGATGAAAACAACGACTTTACGGAGGATACGGTAGCTCCCGTTGACGAAGCTTATGCAACAGCCATCGAAGTACGTATCGAGAAGCCGATGACCGACTACCTCAACGGTGTCATGCTTTCTCAGATGGATGAAGAATACATCTACGAAGTAATTTCAGGCATTGCTGTTGACAGCGAAGCTTTCTATGAGCTCCAGCTTAAGGCTCCCGATCTTGATTACAGAATCAAGGAAGAGGATGTTAACGAAACGGTACTCTCCGATGCTTGCTCCGGCGGCTACGAGATGGATGCCGAAATCGCCGAATTCCTCGGCGTCGAAGCAGGTGTATATCCGCCTTGTGAATATGACGAAGCAGACGGAACTTACCACAGCTTCAACAGCATCATAGAGCTCTGCAACGATATCATTAACGTTTTCGTAGAAGGTAACGGTTCTGTACCCTTCAATGAACCTAATTTCACGGAAGAGAACGAAAACAGCATTTATACTGCCGCTTCCGTAGATATCCTTTATCAGACGCTTTATAACAGTGACGATCCGTTGTTCTTCAGAATTTATGATTACGACGGAACTACTCTCAGAGTCAGAAGACCGAGCCAGTACTATCTCAACGAAGTAACTGCAATGATCGCTGATGCTTATCACGATCTCGAGGTTAAGGATGCCGATTACGATCTCTTCACAAGCACGTATGAAGATTACATCGACGAGTATTGGGAAGATATCATGGACTGCGGTGTTGACCTTACACTCGACAACCTTGTCAACTACTTCACAGAAGAAAGTATTACGATTCTTCAGCTCTTCTTCGAAGATGTTCTTTCCGAAGGCGGAGATGTAAACTATGCTCTCAAGGTTATGGAGCAGGATTACATCGACGGTCAGAATGCTGACGGTTCCTTCAAGGAAGGTACTCTTGCCGCAAGACTTTGCGAACTCATCGAGCAGCTTGAACCCCTTCCCGGTAACTATACCGACATCTTCAAGCTTATTAGCACAATCCCCTATGATTATTCACAGGCATCACCGTATCCCGAAGGATTCTCCGGCGGATCTTCAATCCTTACATCCGCTCAGTACAACGAGTGGTTCTCGAAGTACGGAAATTCCGACGCTTATGCGACAGAGGGCAACTACGATACGGAATACCTTAATAACTACTACACGGCAGACAGTGTTGCAGAGCTCAAGAGAGTAATTGAAAACATCGATTGGACTTACAATGCTTTCAGCCAGGTCAAGATTAACGGCTCCGACAGTTCTTCGATTAAGAACGTTCTCCAGGCTGCAATCAACGGACTCGTTCCGAAGGAGTTCACGGTTGTACTTCTTGCAAACTATGACTCAAACGGCGACGGTGAAGTTAACCAGCTTGACGAACTCAGAGTAATTACCGGTAACACGTCGGCAGTTAAGTATCATTACGGTTCAACATGTACGGCTATCGTCGGACCTGCTACATACGGCGGATGGACATTCGTTGAATGGAACAGCAAGGCAGACGGAACAGGCGAAACATTTGAAATGTACGATCTCAACAACCACTTTGATTTCGTAATCAACAATGATACTCCCGGTCTTGATGCAGAAACAAATACAATCTATATCTATGCTATCTGGGAAACCAACACAAGCAGAGTTACATTTGTACTCGGCGGCGGCTCTGTAACAGTTACACAGAACGGAGCCGACAAGGTTGTAACAGACTCCAGCAACACTACGCTTACAGGTGACTTTGCAACAACAATTACATTCGGTGCTCCGACAAGAACGGGTTATACATTCGATAAGTGGACACTTTCGATTGCTGAAGGCAACGCTAACTCCTCTCTTACAGCTCAGGGCGCAGGCTATGTATATACATTCGGTGAAGGTGTTAACACAACAGATACACTTACTGCCGAGTGGGTTGCAAACAAATATACCGTAACATTCAATAAGAATGCTGACAATGCAACAGGCTCCATGGATGATCAGTCATTCACATACGGTGTTGCACAGGCTCTTAATGTAAACACATTCAAGAGAGTCGGCTATACATTCATCGGTTGGTCCAAGACAGCAGAAGGCACAGTTGAATATATCGACGGTGCAATTATCGGTGCGGCAAATGCTCTTGCAACCGAAAACGGTGCAAATGCCGAAATCTACGCTGTTTGGGAACAGACAGGATATATTCTTACGGTTGATGCTGCAAACGGCAGTGCAAACAAAGAATATTCACTTGCTTGCGAAGAAACATTTGATATTCCCGCAGTAACGAAGACGGGTTACACATTTGCTTCTTGGGAAATCACTGAGGACAGCTCAGAGAACATTGCAGCTTCTATCGACGGCAGCACATTCACCATGGGTGACGGCAGCGCAACGGTAACGGCTCAGTGGACAGCAAACAAGTACACAATCGTATTCAACGGCAACAATGCTACAAGCGGTGCAACTGCATCCATGATTAACTGTGAATACGACAGCACTTACGAGCTTACATTGAACGGTTTCGAAAAGATCGGTCATACATTCATCGGATGGGCAATAACGGCCGGCGGCTCTGTTGCATATGAAGATGGTGATCAGGTCAAGAACCTCAGCTCTGAAAACAATGCAACGGTAACGCTCTATGCGGTCTGGGATGTACTCGGATATGAGCTTACAATCTCGAACGACGGAAGAGGTTCGGCAACGGCATCGTTTGCATCGACGGCAAACGTTACAAATGCTACTGTCGACTTCAACGTAACGGTTACACTCGCTGCAACAGCAAACAAGGGTTACCACTTCGGCAATTGGGAAGTAGTAAGCGGCGGTGCGGAAGTTTCCGACGAAACGGATCCCGCAGCAACATTCTCAATGCCCGCAGAAGATACTGAGATCAAGGCTATCTTCGAAGCAAACACCTATACGGTAGTATTTGATAAGAATAATGCAAATGCTACAGGCTCAATGCAGGATCAGGTATTCACATATGATGTCGAACAGGCACTCTCCGAAGGAACATTCGAAAGAATCGGTTATGAGTTCTCGGGTTGGTCCAGAACTACGGGCGGTGCAGTTGATATCGCAGACGGCACGGTTCTTTCGGCAGCAAATGCACTTACGGCCGAAGACGGCGGATCGGTAACACTCTACGCGGTATGGACTCAGTGCGAATATGTACTGACAATTGATCCTGCCAACGGAGATGAAACATCGGAGCGCGTACTTGTTTACGGTGCTAAGTATTCAATCCCCGCAGTAGAAAAGACGGGTTACCTCTTTGCTGACTGGGAAGTCACAAGTGACGACAGTGCAAATGTGGCAACAACGGTTTCCGGCAGAACAGTCACAATGGGTGACGGTGACGCGACCGTAACGGCTCAGTGGACACCGATCGAATACACGATCGTATTCAACGGCAACGGAGCAACGGGCGGTTACACCGACGAAATGTCGGGTTGTGCATACGACAGTGACATCGTTCTTAACGCTAACGGATTCGAAAATACCGGCTACTCCTTCAAGGGCTGGGCAACAGAACTCGGCGGCGAAGTTAAGTATGAGGATGAAGGAACAGTCAAGAATCTCAGTGCAACCAACGGCGCAACAGTAACACTTTACGCAGTCTGGGGAGTTCTCAGCTATAACCTTACTGTTACAAATGACGGTCACGGTACAGCAACGGCTGCATTTGACGGCAAGTCAGGAGTAATGTCGGGCGAGGTTGACTTCAATGAAACGGTAACACTTACGGCAGTCGCGGCAACGGGATATCACTTTGATAAGTGGGTTGCGGTTAACGGCGAAATCGTTCTTTCCGACGAAAGCGCTGATACGGCAACATTCTCAATGCCTGCTGAAGATGTTGAAGTCAAGGCAACGTTCGCACCCAACGCTTACACAGTAACATTCGATGCAACAAGCGGAACATTCACCGAAGGCAACGGATTTACTGCAGATGACACGGCGAAGACTGTAAAATACGATGCAACATACGGTGCAGATGCTGACGGCAAGACTTGGCCGAAGGATCCGACCAAGACGGGTTACACCTTCAACGGTTGGTTCACGGCAGCCGAAGGCGGAATGAAGGTTATCGCAACAGATACTGTTAAGATTACCGCGGAACGCACATTGTTCGCACAGTACACAGTCAATACTTATACACTTACTGTTACAAACGACGGCAACGGTACGGCAACAGCTTCGTACACGGATGCTCAGAACGTAACATCGGGCACGGTAGTTTATAACGACGAAGTAACGCTTAATGCGACGGCAAACACAGGCTACCATTTCAGCAGCTGGAATGTGGTAAACGGTGAAGCGGAACTTTCGAGCGAAACGGCTACAACGACCTTCAACATGCCTGCATGTGATCTTGAAATCAAGGCAATCTTTGAACCTAACACCTACACGGTAACGTTCAATACAGTCGGCGGAGTCTTCACGGAAGGCAACGGCTTCTCGGCAGATGATGCAGAGAAGACTGTAACCTACATGAGCACTTACGGCGCAGATGCAGACGGAAAGACATGGCCGGCAGATCCTGTAAAGACAGGTTACACATTCATCGGATGGTTTACGGAAGAAACCGAGGGAACAGAAATCAAGTCGACATCCAAGGTTGAAATTACTGCAAACCGGACATTGTTCGCACAGTACGATGTAAACAAGTACACGTTGACAGTTGATGCTGATAACGGCGATGCGACAACAGAATTGAAACTTGCTTTTGCAGAAGAGTATACATTGCCGACAGTCGTTAAGACGGGCTACACATTCGACAGCTGGACAATTACGGTTGACGAGGCTGAAACAACAGCATCCGTCATCGAGAGCGGCAAGGTCGTAATGGGCGACGGTAATGCAACAGTCAAGGCAGTATGGACAGCCAACACCTACACGGTCGTTTATAAAGCAAACGGCGGTACGGGCGAAATGGCAGACCAGACGTTCACATACGATGTGGAAGGAAACCTCACTGCAAACGCATTTGAGTACACAGGCTTCCGCTTCAGAAACTGGACGACAAATGCTGACGGCACCGGCGAAACATTCGCTAACGGCGAAAAGGTTAAGAACCTCTGCACAGGTGCAGCCGGTGACACGACGATCACTCTTTACGCACAGTGGTCACTCAACGACTTCTCACTTACATTCAACGTTGCACAGAACGGCGGTAAGTTTGTATCGGGCAACGGCTTCGTGGCAGGCGAAAACAACCAGAGCAAGACCATCACTTACGATTCATTCTACGGCGCAGAAGACAATACAGGTAAGACCTGGCCGTCGGCTCCCGTAAAGACTGTCGTTATCGCAGGTGACACATACACGGTTGAGTTCATCGGTTGGTACACGGATGCAGACGGCGGTGCACTCATAACATCGTCGACGACGGTTACTCAGACAGGCGACCATACGCTCTATGCAAGATGGATCAGCACGGAAGAGCTTGTAGAAGCAATCGACGAAGCTCTCACAATCAACGCAAACCACTATACAAAGGATTCCTTGGTAGCACTCGATACGGTAATCATCGAAGTACTTGAAGCAGACGTTATCACGGGCGATACGGTCAGCGAAGGTGCAGATGCAATCGCAAAGGCAATCGCTGAGCTTGATATCATGGAGAACGACGGTGCTTCACCGAAGATTAACGTATTTGAAAATAAGGAAGTAACGGCAGCGGAAATCGCGGCAGACGGCACATACGATAATGAGATCCTCACTCTTTCACAGAATCTCGGTGATATCTCTTACGTATATCCCGGCAAGGCATTCTACACATACTACTGCTACACCAACAGTGCTAACCCGATGATCCTTGTCAATACGGCGGATCTTGTAGCCGCAGAAACCGGCAGAGTTTCCTATCCGACAAAGATTTCTGTCGATGAAGAAGGAACAAATGCTAAGGGACAGCTTCTTACAAGAACAGGTCAGGTCAACAGCGGTTGGATGAACTACACGGTAGATACAGACGATTCCGAAAGATCTGCAGCATACACGGTTTATAACAAGTCGGTTGACAATCCCTATGAGGGCATTCTCACATACGCAGGTTCCAATCACGCAAATCAGGGCGACGTATCCGAAAACTATGAATATTATCAGGATTCCGAGTACATCGTTCTTACACCGACCTTCGTACAGAGAAACGCGGGCAAGAAACAGTATGCTCTCTATACTCTCAGCGCAACAGACGACTCCTTCAGCAAGCAGACTGCCGATACATCATCTATCGCGGGTGCGGAAGGCTTCGGCGAATACGCAGAGGGAACTTCAATTGCAACGTCCTCCAACACAAGCGTAACTCCGAACTATACTGTTACAATCTTCGTTGAGTACTACAACTCGATGGCACAGAACGAAGACGGAACATACAGAACGGATGCAGGCGGACAGAATATTGATGATAACGGAAACGGCAAGCATAACGGCGGCAGCTACATCGAAGTTTACAATGCGGTAACTGCAGACGAAAACGACTGGGTATATGTTGATTACGTTTACAGATCACTTGCAGGTGTAACCGATGACGACATCATCAAGCCGGTTGCAACAGCAGAAGGAAAGTATACAGGTTACCTTGGTAACGATCCCGAATTCGGACAGAACGACAGAGGTTCATTCTACTCGGTAATCGCAGCGGATAACCCGGCAGTCGAAGCTTACTGGAACGCTTACGATGCTGCAATTGAAGCAGGCAAGAGCGTCAAGGAAGCAAGAGAAGAAGCAGGACTTGCGGCAACACCGATTATGAATGCACAGGTAGAGGCTGATATTGAAAACGGCACATTCACGATGACAGGCATGAATAAGCTTCAGCAGGCTGTCAGGGCTGAAGCCGGAGAGTATATCGCATGGCCCTACACAACGAATACCAAGTATTACTCACAGTTCTATGCAAGTGCACGTACAAGAGAAGAATCTCTCGTATACGCTCACTTCTATGACAGATACGGTAATGAATTCACGAACATCTTGGTAAGAGATCTTCAGGATAACGAAAAGCCGACAGCTTCCTATACACAGAGAGGTCAGGTAGTTGTTACAGAAACAGGCGGAAGTGCTATCAACGAGATCAAGATTACCAAGTACAACATGGGCGGAAGCGTACTTCAGGTCGAACCGCTCGCAGAGTACCTCGACGGTGCAGTATGGAACGAAGCAGGCAACCAGTTCTCCGTACATCTCGGAAAGGGCGAAGACTACTACAAGTATTCACTCAACGTAACGGATAATGCAGGACTCTTTGCAGACGTCGACTTCATGGTTGATGAAGAAGGTAACGTAACAGTTACAGTATTTGACGAGGTCATGGGCGGCACATACAGCGACTCGGCTCTTACACCGCCCGAACAGATCGAAATCGAAGAAACAGCTTCGGCGGCACCCGAAATGTCACTGATGACAGTAGCTCCCGCGGCAATTGAGGAGATCAAGGAAGATGTACTTGAATCGGCAGCACCCGCAACAGTTGCAGATGATGCTGAGGAAGAGCTTCCCGACATCTACACCTTCAGCCTCAACGGTTACTATACGGTTAACCTCTTTGCAAAGGTTGGCAGAGATTATAATCTCACACTCAAGACAACCGACGGCGGTATCATCAAGGCATACATCGACGGTGTATTCACGGCACCCAAGGCAGGTATCATCACAGTACCCGGCGGATCTGAAGTTCAGATCAAGGTCGCAACAAAGGCCGGATATGAGCTCAGCAGTCTTACAATGATCTATGATAACGGCACATCCGTAACTCTCGACGGTGCATACGTTGCAGAAATCGATGATGATGTAGTTATCAAGGCTGTCTTCAAAAAGACGGAAGTTATGAACCTTGTAACTGTTGAGAACGGTATGGTCAACGGTAGAAATGCCGTAAAGGTCAGCCCGTATTCACAGATTTCCGTAGTGGCAAACGAAGCACCTGCAGGTATGAAGTTTGCATACTGGGCACTTGGCGGAGCAGACGGAACACCCGTCAGCTACGATGAAATCTACACATTCGTAGTAACAGGCGACACAGCACTTACGGCAGTTTATACTGATACTGAGATTGCTCAGACAGCTTCAATTGCAATGAATGCTGCAAGCGACAGCCATATCACAGTTGTCAACGACAGATTCTCGCTCTCCTACTCCGGTAAGCTCACACTTCCCGAGGGCTACGAGATTGTTGAATTCGGTATGGTGCTCTCCAACCAGGATGCACAGTACTACACAAGCGAAAATCTTGTCATCGGCGGAGTAGTAAACGGTGTTGCAACAGTCAAGATTCTCGGCGAAACACTTACCGAAAACGGTCAGTGCAAGCTCAATGTCAACAACGTTGCAGCCGGCGTAACAAGAGCAGGACGTTTGTTCATGACTGTACGTGATGCTGACGGTAACGTATTCACCGTATACAGCGATACATGGTCAGTTCTTACAACTCCCATCGCATAATTAAAGCACAAAACTCAAAAGGACCCGCAGGTTTTCCTGCGGGTTTTTACCCTTAATTTACGAGAAGGAGCTGAGCGTTTATTATGAATCTCGAATATCTCGGTTTTAACGATATCGCGATAAGGGTTGTGGTGGCGCTTTTGGCGGGATTGCTTATCGGTTTTGAAAGAGAGCTTTCTCACCATCCGGCGGGGCTCAAAACTCATTCGCTTGTCTGTATGGGAGCGGCACTTACGGGACTTATAACTTCCGAAATGGCTCTCATGGTTACAAAATTTTCAGAGTTTGCAGCGGAATCGACGGCATACGGACGAGTCAATCTCGATATTTCAAGAATTGCGGCAGGCGTAGTTACGGGAATCGGTTTCATCGGTGCAGGGTGCATCATGAAATCGAAGGACGGTACCATTGTTACAGGAATTACAACGGCGGCGACACTCTGGGTTACGGCGAATATCGGATTCGCCATCGGAATGGGTTATCTCTGGATGAGCCTGCTTGTCGTTGTGGTTGTTATAACGACTAACCTTGTTATCAAATATCTTGAAGATAATGTTCTTAAAAATAACCGTCGCAGAACAATTGAACTGATGACGGAAAACAAGAATGAAACAATGCAGTTCATCGAGGAGTATTGCGAGGCACGAAGAATCAAGATCAAGGATTTTGAGTATGTAGGCCATATAAAAGGCTATGAAGGAAACGGATCGCTTTACAGTCTTAGGTATACGGTCAGAACTCCGTCAGGCATGAGCTTCCTCATTGTGATGAGCGATCTTGCTAAAAACGATCTTATTGTTCAGCTTGCCGAATACGGTGTCAGGGACAAAAAGAGCATGAAGGTTTCACAGGACGAAACCGTCACGGAAGCTGAAGCGAAAAATATCTGAGCAAAATAAAAAGACTTGCATGGAAAATTTTCCATGCAAGTCAGAGTGCTGACAAAGCCCATTCCAAATAGGAGTGGGCTTTTTTCTGTACAAAAGCCAATAAAAATGGTATAATAGAAGCAGAAAAAGGGTGATGAAAATGTTTAACGAAACAAGAAGTCAGCAGTTAAAATATGAACTTGTAATGATTGAAAATTTAGTACCTGAAAATCATTTGTTGCGTAAAATTGAAAAGGTAATAGATTTCAGTTTTATCAATGAAATATGCAGACCATATTACTGTGAAGACAACGGAAGACCTGCGATAGAACCGGAAGTGCTCTTCAGAATGCTTTTCATCGGATATCTTTACGGAATACGAAGTGAGAGACGATTAATAGAGGAAGTAAAGGTTAATGTAGCATATCGTTGGTTTTTAGGATACACGCTTGAAGACAAAATACCTGATGTAAGTGTAATCTGGCAGAACAGAATAAGAAGATATAACGGAACGGACATACCTCAACAGATATTTGACAACATAGTAAGACAGGCAATGAGCTACGGATTAGTAGGCGGAAAGGTTTTGTATTCAGACAGCACCCATCTAAAGGCAAATGCGAACAAAAAGAAATTCACGGAACAAGAAGTGAGAAAAGAAACACAAGACTATATAGGAGCATTGAATGAAGCAATAAATGAAGACAGAGCATTGCACGGAAAAAAGCCTTTAAGATTTGAAGAGGATGAAATCAAAGAAACAAGTGAAGAAGAAAGAGAAGATTACTTTGATGACAGAGACGACGGCAACGGAACAAGCGGTACAGGAGAAACAAAAACAATCAAATCAAGCACAACAGATCCTGACAGCGGATTTATGCACAGAGACGGAAAACCAAAAGGATTCTTTTATCTTGACCACAGAACAGTAGATGCAAAAGCAAATATCATAACAGATGTATTTGTAACATCGGGAAATACAAATGATGTAAAGCCGTACATAAGCAGATTGGATACACAGATAGAGAAATTCGGATTTGAGGTAGAAACAGTAGGATTAGATGCAGGATACAATGTGTCAGCGATTTGCAAACAGCTATTTGACAGAGGAATAAAAGCAGCAATGGGAAGCAGACGAGGAGTGCATCAGAAAGGAAAATTCGGAAAGTATAAATTCAGATATATCAAAGAATGGGATGTATATATTTGCCCTGAAAGAAACTATCTTGAATATACAACAACAAACAGACAAGGTTACAAAGAATACAAAAGTAAAAACGATAAATGTATGAATTGCCCGAGCAGAGAACAATGTCTGAGTGCAAAAGCAACCACGAAGTCACTCAGAAGACATGTTTGGGAGGATTACAAAGATGAGTTTTACATATTTACACATACCGAAGAAGGTAAGAAAATTTATTCAAAAAGAAAAGAAACGGTTGAAAGAAGCTTCGCCGATTCAAAAGAACTATTTGGACTACGCTATTGCAGAATGCGTGGTCTTTCAAAGGTTGCCGAACAATGCCTGCTCACGGCAGCTGCACAAAATATGAAAAAGATAGCAATGTGTTGCGGATAATACATTGCTATCTTTTCTTCTTTTATCAAAAAACATTCCCACAAATCATCTTGAAACGAGGGTTTGTCAGCAGCCTGACTTGCATGGAAAATTTTCCATGCAAGTTTCAGCGTGTCGAAAAACGCAAGTTTTTCGAACACGATGTGACTGCCGAGAAAGGAAGTCGGATGCCCCTTTCTTTCGCCCGAAGCAGTACAAAGGTACGGCGAGAGGCGAAAAAAGGGGCAAGTGCATATAAAAATTTAACTTTAAATAAAAATCACAGCAACACAAGGTGACTCATTGAAAGCAATTGTGTATTTTTGCTTTATAATGAAGTTATGCACGTTGTGACGACTTTATCGACAGTCAAATACGGGCAGTGCGACACGGCACTGCCTGTATTTTGTTAAGTGCAGCGGGTAAAGCGCTTTATTTCTTTTCGGTGTCATAATCCGAGAGATCGGGACATATCTTTTAACAAAAGAATTGTCG
>JAZSPN010000042.1:0-8855 GCA_045537495.1 Acutalibacteraceae bacterium | reverse complement strand
GATCCATGACGGCGGTGTTGTAATCGGAAACCTCGATTACCTTTGCGAGGGAAGAAGTGAATTCCGCATCTTTTTCGAGAGCGGTTGCACCCGAGGAAGCTGCCTGAACATCGAGAATCTTGCCCGCAAGATCAGCCTTCGTCTTGAAGCCGGAATCTTTTCTGACAAGAAGAACGATGCTGTTGTTTACATAATAGTCAGACCAGGTATACTGGTTTTCGCGTTCGGCGTTTCTTGTGAAGCCGTTCCAGATACAGTCGATGTTACCCGAGTTGAGTTCGTTGTCCTTGGCGTTCCAGTCGATGGGCTGTTTTACGAGAGTCCAGCCGCGACGGTTACAGACCTCCTGAGCAAGGTCAAGGTCGAAGCCCGTGTATTCGCCGTTTTCATCCATGTAGCCGTAGGGAGGATAGGAGGCGTCGAAGCCTACGGTGAATGTACCGTCAACCGCCTTTTCCTGTCCGCAAGCCGTAAACAAGCCGAGCGAAATAACTAATACGAGTAAGAGTGAAATTATCTTTTTCATAAATTTTCCTCCGTGTTTTTATTAATTAATAGTTTAGCATATTATCACGATAAGTCAAGAGTTTTTTGCTTTTACGGTAAAGCACTTGATTATTAGAGGATTTTGGTATATCATAACTGTATAAAGATAAAATGGGATTTTGTTATGAGAACAAATACTGACCGCAACAAGTTTCTGGAGAGTATTGTCCTTAGCGTTATTGCTATGGGCATATATAACTGTGTCTTACAGTTTGTGCTGTACCCGTTTATCAACAGAAATATCGGCGATGAGGCATTCGGCGATATGCTGACTCTGTTGTCCGTTTTGTCGGTAACGGCAATGTCTGTCGGTGTCGGCGCAAATTATTCGCGACTTGCATGTAAACCGAGATTCGAAACGGAAAACGGCGACTTCAACCGTTTTCTTCTCAAGGGGGCAGTGTCCGTCGCCGTGATATCGGCGGTGTCGCTGTTTTTCTTCGATAACGTACGTCCGTTTTCCTTCCTGCTGTTTCCGCTGCTCGGAATTTTTGTGATGCTTCGTTATTATGCCGAGGTCGATTTCCGCTTGCAGGTAAATTACAGAAAAAATTTTGTGTTTTATATGATAATCGCAGCAGGCAGTATCGTCGGTGCAGGACTTTTTAAATTGACGGGATACTGGGAAACGGCGATAATCTCCTGCGAAATTCCCGCCGTTCTTTATGTGGGAATTACGGGAAGAGTTCTGAAAAAACCGTACTTCAAAAAATCGGAAAGGTTTCGTGATGTCGGAAAATCATGTGTTGCACTGACGGGCTCGCAGCTTTTTTCGAATCTGACACTGAATGCGGACAGACTTCTTATCAGTGCCTTTTCCACGGGCGAAGAGGTTACGGTTTATTACACGGCAACACTGCTCGGAAAAGCGATGGCACTTCTTACGGGACCGGTCAGCGGTGTCCTGATAGGATTTCTTGCAAAGACCGAAAAATTCGGCAGACGGCAGTTTTTGCTTTGCTCGGCGCTGGCGGTGTTTGTCGGAGTCCTGGTGCTTTTGCTGTTTATACCTCTGTCACCGATTATCATCGGTTTTTTGTATCCCGAGGTTGCAAAGGAAGCCGGCAGATATTTCGTGGTTGCAAACGGTGCACAGATAGTCTATTTTATTTCGAATCTTCTCCTTGTTACGGTACTGAGATTCGCAAAGGAAAAAGTTCAGCTTTATATCAATATCGCATATTCGGTTGCTTTTTTTGCCGTGTGCACACTTTCGCTCATGTTCTTTAATCTCTATGTTTTCTGCCTGGCAATACTTATTCTGAATATTGTAAGAATGACCGCCGTTATAATTACGGGTATTCATTACAGTGCATCCTCAAAGGAGATTACCAAATGAAATACGGAATATTATCCTTCGGGAGAAATCCCGCACAGGGCAGGAATCAGTACGGAAATCTCGGCGACTGGTATCAGAGCTTTGCCGTCAGAAATCTTTACGATTCTTTTATCGATGACGACGATATAAAATATATTTACAGAACGGATATTTCTTCCTATCGGGGAGAAAAGACACGACTCATGCTGCAAGGGTGCTTTCTGCATCTTAAAGGTGCACCCGTTTTTCCCGTTTCAAAGGATATCGATCCGTGCTTTTTCGGTTTTCACTGTCTGTCGGTGAAGGACAGAAAATTTATAAAGAAGCTTCCGTCGGATACGGTGATAGGTTGCCGGGATGAGGCAACATTCAATCTCGTGAAAAAGCTCGGCAAAAAAGCTTTTATATCGGGATGTATCACCGTGACTCTCGACAAACGTGAAAAAGAGCCCGAAAACGGAAAGGTTTTTCTGGTTGATGCACCCGATGAAATATTGCCGTTTATCCCCGATGAGCTTCGCGGAAAAACGGAGTACGTTTCGCAGTCTTTCCGACTTGAAAATTCGCTTTCCGACGGAGAAACGCACGAAGCTTTAATGAAGAAAGCGAAGGAAACTCTTTCTCGCTATAAGGATGAGGCTTCTCTTGTAATAACTTCAAGATTACATGTAGCATCACCTTGTACGGCAATGGGAATTCCCGTTATTCTTGTCAGAAAATATTTCGATGAGCGTTATTCCTGGATCGAGAAATATCTGCCGCTGTACACTCCCGACAGATTTTCTTCGATTGACTGGAATGTCAAGGCTCCCGATATAGAAAAAGAGAAAGAGCTTATCCGTGAAACGGCAAAGGCGGCTGTTCTTAAAAGTTCCGATTTTGAGCTTCTTGCAGACCGGCTTCATGAGTTTTATCTCGACAGAGAAAGAGGCAACATAAGTAAACCGTTTTATGCAAAAGCATATCATTTCATGCAGGGAACATTTCCGAAGACTGCTGATTTCCTCAGAGAGGTTGTTCTCAGCAGGTTTACGGTAGACACATCAAGAAATAAGATTTAATAAAGGACGTGACAAAATGGCACTCGACAAAAACTTCAGGCCCGTACTCAGATTCATGGTAGTCAGCGACATTCATTACAAGGATGAACGCACCGTTGAGCGTGAACGCTTCGAAACGGCAATCAGAAAGGCTTACGAGATTTCAAGGTCAAGCGAAACTTACAAAAGGCTTGACGCGCTTTACATCGACGGTGACTTCGCCGACAACGGCTCCGACATCCAGATGCTTGCAATCAAGGAAACGATCGACAACTTTGTAAATCGCGATGAAACGGTAGTAAGGCTTACCATGGCAAGCCATGAGTACAGCCAGAAGAACGGCGGTGAAGATGCCGCGAAAGAGCGTTTCACGAGAATTTTCAATCTTCCCTATGACACTCACGAGGTTATCAACGGATTCCATTTCATCGGAGTCACAACGACTCAGGGCTGCCGTTTCAAGGAGCATCAGCAGGAATTTGCGCGTGAAGAGCTCAAAAAAGCTGCTGCCGACGATCCGAAAAAGCCGATTTTCTTCTTCCAGCATCCGCATATTTCCGATACGGTTTACGGAAGCATCAACTGGGGCGAGGATGAGCTTACGGCGATTCTCATGAACTATCCTCAGATCATCAATTTCTCGGGACATTCTCATGCTCCGATTAACGATCCGAGATCGATTCATCAGAAGTATTTCACATCTCTCGGAACGGGAACACTCAGCTACTTTGAGCTTGATGAGTTCGACAAGATTTACGGCACACTTCCGCCCGATAAAGAAAAAGCGGCTCAGATGCTCATAGTGGAAGCCGATGCCGACAACAGGGTAAGAGTTTATCCTTACGATGTTCTGACGGAGAATTTCTTCGGACAGACATGGAAAATCGACGAGCCGTCCAATCCCGAAAGCTTCATTTATACCGATGCGAGATACAAGACGCTTGAAACTCCCGAATTTTCCGACGGTGCCGTATTCTGTGCAAAGGATATTACGGAAAACGGTGTAAAGCTTACATTTACTCAGGCGGAGCCCGACAAGGACAGCGACTATGTAAACGGATATGAAATTATTATCAGGAAGAATGACGGAACGATTGCAAAACAGCTGTCCGTATGGTCACGCTATTATTTTTACGATATGCCTTCGGAAATTGAACAGGTGGTTGACGAGCTTGATGCGGACACGGAGTATACCGTTGAGATTTATGCAAACGGCTTCTTCAAGAACCGTTCAAAGAAAGCGCTTAAAGGATCGTTCAGAACTCTTTAAAAGTACGGCTGTAACGGAAAAGCTCCGTTACGGCTGTTTTAAAGGAAAAGACTATGAAAATTATTGCAAGAATACATACGGATTTTTCGTCGAAATTCGGAATCCCGAGGCAGAGCGGACTGGTAAAATCGCTTCGGGCAACGGTTATTTTTGAAGAAGAATACAGGAATCCCGAGGCACTCAGAGGACTCGAAAGCTTTTCTCATATCTGGCTTTTGTGGAACTTTTCACAAAGTGAAAGAGAAGAGTGGTCACCCACGGTGCGACCGCCGAAACTCGGAGGAAACAAAAGAGTCGGTGTTTTTGCGACGCGTTCACCGTACAGACCGAATCCCGTAGGGCTTTCGTGCGTTGAGCTTGTCGGGATAGAAAAAACCGAAAAATACGGGCACGTTCTTCACGTTGCGGGAGCGGATCTTCTTGATGATACGCCGATATACGATATAAAGCCCTACCTTCCGTATGTCGATTCCCATCCCGAGGCGAGTAACGGTTTTGCTCTCTGTGAAAAAGAAGGCGTTCTTTCGGTCGAGATACCGGAAAATCTTCTTACAATGATACCGAAGGACAAAAGAGATGCACTGACGGGAATTCTTTCTCAGGACCCGAGGCCGGGCTACATAAACGAAGACGGCAGAGTTTTCGGCATCGAATTCGCAGGATTCGACATCCGTTTTTCGGTAAACGGCGGGGTGCTGACAGTCTGTGAAGTGAGTGTTTTGCAATAACGGCTTGACATTGCGACGTAATTTATTTATTATATATTTAAACATTTTATCAGAGAAAGAAGTGGTTTTGTGGATAAGAAGTACGAAGCATTATTTACCCCGTGGAAAATAGGTAATGTCGAAATCAAGAACAGAATAGTTATGTGCCCCATGGGCGGAACATCTCTGTTCGGTTGGATGGAGCCTAACCATTTCGACAAGGAAGCTGCCGCATTCTTCATCGAAAAGGCGAAGAACAATGTAGGTCTTATTATTCCCGGCATCGCTCCCATCAGAGATACATTTTTCGGAAAATGGCTCTATCAGGGCGAGAAAAAGTTTGATGAGCTCAAAGAGTTTATGGATGAAATCCATAAGTACGGCGCAAAGCTTTTCGTACAGATAACGGCGGGTATGGGACGTTCCTGGGCAATTCCCACTCCGCTTGTAATGGTTCATAATAACCCCGTTCTCCGAGCTGTTTGTAAACCCATTATCGATACGGCACACGAGCTTGCAAGTCCCAGTGAGCTTCCTTCACGCTGGTCCGACAAGATTACCTGTCCCGAAATGACGGTGAAGCAGATCGAAGAGATCGTCGATGCTTTTGCGAAGACGGCATACCTCTGCCAGAAGGCGGGAGTTGACGGAATCGAAGTCCATGCCGTTCACGAAGGATACCTTCTCGATCAGTTTACACTTCCCTATACAAACAAGCGTACGGACAAATACGGCGGATCTTTCGAGAACCGTTACCGTTTCGCAACGGATATCGTAAAGGCAATCAAGGAAAAGTGCGGCAAGGACTTCCCCGTATCACTTCGTTATTCGGTACAGTCAAAGGTTAAGGATTTCGGAGTAGGCGCAGTTCCCGGTGAAGAGTATACCGAACTCGGCAGAACGATGGAAGAAAGCGAAAAGGCGGCAAAGTATCTCCAGGATGCAGGCTATGATATGCTTAACGCGGACAACGGTACATACGATTCATGGTACTGGGCACATCCTCCGATGTATATGCCTCAGAACTGTAACCTCGAAGATGTAGCACACATCAAGAAGTTTGTTGATATTCCCGTCGTCTGTGCAGGACGTATGGAGCCCGATGTCGGTGCAGAAGCAATCGCGGAGGGCAGAATCGACGCTATGGGTGTAGCGCGTCAGTTCCTTGCAGACGATCAGTGGATTACGAAGCTCATCGAAGAGCGTCTTGAGGACATCCGTCCCTGTATCTGCTGTCACAACGCTTGCTTCAACATGGCAAAGTATAAGGGTACTGCCAACCAGCAGACAATCCCCGATGCAAGCCATATCGCACGTTGCGCACTTGATCCCAGAGTCATGCAGTCCAAGAAGTACAAGATAGTTCCTGCCAAGAAACAGAAGAAAATTGCTGTTATCGGCGGCGGTATCGGCGGTATGGAAACTGCAATGGTATGTGCGAAGCGCGGACATAAGGTAGACCTCTACGAAAAGAGCGACAAGCTCGGCGGCGTATTTATTGCTGCTGCAGCACCTTCTTATAAAGAAAAAGACCGTGATCTTATCGCATGGTATAACCGTGAAATTGCAAAGTATGATTCGATCACAGTTCATATGAACACCGAGATCAAGGATATTGCTTCTCTCGATGCGGATGAAATCGTTGTGGCAACGGGTGCGGTTGCAAACAGAATCCCCGTAAAGGGTGCAGACCTTGCAATCGAAGCGGTTGATTACCTTCTCGGCAACAAGACGGTCGGTGACAATGTTGTTATCGTCGGCGGCGGACTTACGGGCTGTGAAATCGCATACGATCTCTATCTCCAGGGCAAGAATCCCACAATTGTTGAGATGCAGCATGACCTTATCGTTTCCGACAAGATTTGTCTTGCAAACACAAGCTATCTCCGTGACTTCTTTGCGGCAAACAAAGTTCCCGTATACCTTGAAACAAAGACGACCGATATCCGCACAAACGGCGTAACGGTTATGACAAAGGACGGAAAGACGACGGATATTCCCGCAGACAGCGTTATCCTTTCGGTAGGCTACAAGCCCGCTCCTCTTGCAGAGAAGTCAAAGAATGTTCACATTGTCGGCGATGCACTTAAAGTCGGCAGCCTTCGCACGGTTATCTGGAAGGCATGGGACGTTGCAATGAAGCTGTAAGAAACATTTTAACAGTATAAACGATACCCTCGGTCGGTAAAAACTGACCGAGGGTGTTTTGTGTCCGTTTTTCCTTTTGCGGAGAGATGATTTTGCCGAATAATCGCCATGGTAGAATAATTCTCGTGGTGAGAGAATTGTTTTCAATAAACCGGTTATTGTCTGTTTGGACGAAAGCTGTTATTATCAGACTGTAACCGCGGCCGGGTTGACTTGATTTATTGAAAGGTGATGTAAAATGACTGTTTATTTCGGAGAAAACCTCAAAAAGCTTCGTAAATCAAAAAAGCTTACACAGGAGTCGCTTGCCGAATTCCTCGGAATGTCCTTTCAGGCGATAAGCAAGTGGGAAAGAGGAGAAACCTATCCCGATATAACGATGCTTCCCGTAATCGCATCTTTTTTCGGAGTTACGGTTGACAGCCTTCTCGGCACGGATCTGATTGCGAAAGAGGCGAAAATAAAAGAGTACACCGAAAGCTATTCCCGCTTGTGGAACGAAAGAAAAATTATTCAGGCGAGGGATATGCTGAAGGATGCGATTGTTGAATTTCCGGGCAATTATGACCTTATGGTGAAATATTTTAATTCTCTCATTCATGCACATATTTACGAACAGGATAATGATGAATACAAAATTTCGATAAAGCCCGAGGTTAACAGAGTATATGATATTATTCAGAGTTATTGCACGGCAGACAGCATCAGAATCTGGGCAAAAAAGCTTATGTGCCGTTATCTGAGGGATCTGAGTCTTATTGAAGGAAGCTCGGTAGATATTTCCGAAGCCGAAAAAATCCTTTCCGAAATGCCGATAATGCAGAATACACGGGATTACGAAGCGATGTATATGTATCCTCACGATGACGAAAAGCGGGCAAAGGCATGTGCAAACGGAATTGCGGAAATGCTTCGGCTTTTCGGAGAAATAATGAACAGAAGATATAAAAGCTTTCTTGATGCCGATGAAAATATAGCGCAGGCATATATCAATCTTGTGGAAAAGGTTATGCCGGACGGAGATTACGGGAAAAGCTGGTATCTTATCGTTATACATGCTCAAAGAATCGGTGTTAAGAAATACCTCGAAGGAGATGAGAAGTCAGCTCTCGAATACTTTGAAAAGGCTGTCAGACTTGCGAAGAGATATGACGAATTGCCCGAAGTGAGTGTTCACACGTCGGAGGCGGTGAGGGGAGTTGTGTTTGATAAATCCAAGGCATACAGATTCTGGGAAGGCTCTTTTCTCGAGGATATCAAAAACGGACTTCGTGAAAGACCTCAGTTATCGCAGGAGTTTAAAAACGGCAAAGAATTCCGAAGAATACTTGCAATAGAATAAATCAAAAGGCACAACGGTCTGTAAAAAAACAGCCTGAAAAAATCCGAGATTCGTGTAAATGCGAGTCTCGGATGATTTTTTTATTCTCGCTGTGTTTTTACAGCCCCTTAAAAATGATTTTGAGGACATTTAATGAGTGGGTGTTCTTAATTACTTGGTTTCTACAGTTCGACAAATTGGAATTTGTTTGTTCACTTCACTTAAATTAATTGTACTCAAACTGAAAATCGCCATCCACACATTTGCCTATCGTTTCGAGAATAATGTAGATTGATTTTTCGTTATCATATTTATCATCAAGTATAATGGTTTCGTCGTAGGATTCTCCGCCCTTGACAATAAGGAGCAATTCTTTTTCACCATCAACACCGATATAAACATTCATCTCGCCTTCAGCAAGACTTGCATCAAAATCAAGTGTATGCTCAGCAATACCGTCTCTTCTTAATTTGAAATTATACGTTCCCTTAAAGGTATCAAATTC
>JAZSPN010000006.1:0-3034 GCA_045537495.1 Acutalibacteraceae bacterium | reverse complement strand
CGTCAGCAGACGGAAGATACGATGAAAAAGATCGAAAAAATAAAAGAGGTGATGCCCTTTACGGCAAAGGAAATGCTTGACGATCCGCAAAAGGTTGAGGAATACAAGCGTTCCCTGGCGTTGAGGCTTCAGAATGCAACTCTGGAAAGAGATAGCAGAAAACGTGAGATCGAAGAAATGATGAAGGGTGCGAGAGTGAATGGATAAACAGCTTCAATCGGCACCGCTATGGGGCAGAATGTATAAGGCTGATACGGCGAAGCCCAGAGAAAAACAGATTCTTGTGCTGAAAACGGGTATAGCGGGAGTACAGCATCATATAGAAAGTGAAGAGGAAAGAGATGCACTGAATGCACTGACTCCCGGCACGGAACTTTTGCTGTACAGAGAACCCGAAAACGAGTATGACGAATGGGCTGTTGCTGTATATCTTACCGAAACGGATAAGCTGGGATTTATAACGAGATTCAAAAATGAAACGATAGCCCGACTCATGGATGCGGGAAAAAAGTTTACCGCCGTTGTCGATGAGTTTGAGCAGTTGTACGAAGCCGAAGCGGAAAAAGACGGTACAAGGCGGCATCGCAGGGCGCCGACAGAAAATATGTCGATACCGTTTTCAGTTTATTTGACGGAAGAGGAATGAAATATGAGGTATGAAAAAGATATAAAGAGAAATGCGAAAGCGAAGTGGATATGGCTTCGCAAAGAAGAAGCATCGAAAAATGTCTGGGTTTGCTTCAACAAGAGGGTAACGCTTCAAAAGAAGCCCGAAAGGCTTATTGCGAATATCGCGGCAGAAAATAAATATCAGCTTTTCATAAACGGAGTTACGGTTTTGCTTGAAGGCGGACTCAAAAGAGGACCGTCGCCGACGGGATGCTATTATGACGAGATCGACATAGCACCGTATCTTGCCGTGGGTGAGAATACGATCAGCGTTTCCGTCTGGTACTGGGGAAATGAGGCGAGCTATTCGAGTGCCGATGCAGGTTGCGGAGGACTCTTTTTCGAGGCGGAAAACGAAGATGTTTCGATACTCTCGGACGGCACATGGAGAGCGATTAAAAATCCTGCATTCAGAAAGGACACGGGAAAGCTTCAGCCGAATTACCGAATCCCCGAGAGCAATATTTATTACGATGCAAGAAAAGAAATCGAAGGCCGGAGCAAAAACGGATTTGATTTCAGCGGTTGGAAGAAGGTGAAAGAGTACGCTGTCGGCGGAGAAGGCGTATGGGGCGAAATGCACAGAAGAGCCGTTCCGCAGTTCAAGGATTACGGTCTGAAGGATTACGAAAACAGCGGTGAATTTGAGGGCAAAACGTTTTCCGAAAAGAAAAAAATCACACTTAAAATACCGTATAACGCACAGTGTACTCCGTATCTTAAAGTGGATGCACCTGCCGGAAAAAAGATAGTCATCACGACGGAAAACACAAAGATAGGTGCGATTCACAGCACATATATAACAAAGAAAGGTGTTCAGGAATTTGAATCACCCGCATGGTTCAACGGTGAAAGAATAACTTACGAAATACCGTCAAAAGTCAGAATAATCAGCCTCAAATACAGAGAAAGCGGATATAACACCGAGTTTTGCGGAAGCTTCATTTGTGAGAACGGTGATATGAATTCACTCTGGCAGAAGTCACTCAGAACGCTGTACGTGACGATGAGGGATAATTTCATGGACTGTCCCGACAGAGAGAGGGCGCAGTGGTGGGGAGATGCCACCAATGAAATGATGATGAGCATGTACTGTCTCGACGAAGCGTCGTACCTTCTTTACCGCAAGGGCGTCAAGTCGATGATTCTGCATATCAATCCCGAAACAAAGGTTTTGCAGACGGTTGTTCCCATAAAGAATGACTTTTTCGAGCTTCCCATGCAGCAGCTTGCGGGAATATGCGGATTCCTCACGTACTATAACTACACGGGCGACAGAGATTTTATAGAAGAGGTTTATTCGGTGAGTGCCGATTATCTGAATCTCTGGAAAGTGGGGAAAAACGGCCTGGTCGAGCACAAGAAAGGCTCATGGGACTGGTTTGACTGGGGAGAAAAGATTGATGAAATTACGCTTGAGAATGCGTGGTATTATTACGCCGTGTCGGCAGTCAGAAGTATGGCACAGATTGTCGGCGACAGTAAAAAAGCGGATGAACTGACCGAAAAAATGAAGTCGCTTTATGAAGCTTATCAGACACTCCGAAAGGATGAAGGCTACAGAAGTGAAGGCTATGAAGGCTTCGACGACAGAGGAAATGCCGTGGCGGTGCTTTCGGGACTTTGTCCTCCCGAGAATTACGGTAAGATGAAGAATCTTTTGTTCTCGGTACGTAATTCAAGTCCCTACATGGAATACTATGTTCTTGAAGCTCTTTGCAAAATGGGAGAATATGAGCTTTCGCAAAAGAGAATGTGTGAACGCTACAAGGAAATGATCGACGAAGATTATTCCACTCTCTGGGAGCTTTTCGATAGAAACGAAGGAACGAGGAATCATGCGTGGTCGGGCGGACCGCTTGTCATCATGAGCGGACACATAGCAGGTATCCGTCCCGAGTTGCCGGGCTATGAAATGATTTCGATAATGCCGCGTTACGAGTTGCAGCCGTCGCTGTCGTGCAGGGTGCCGACGGTGAAGGGCGAGATATCTCTCGAATACGAAGAAAAAGACGGCAGACTGAATATCGCTGTCGTTTGTCCCGAAAATACAAAAACGAGGCTTCGTATCACGGAAAATGCCGTTGTAACATTTAACGGAGAAAAAATATTCGACGGTAACGCAGTGTCGGACAGAGTAAGTCTTACCGACGGTGATAACGAAAAGATTTTAACAATTGCATAAGCAAAAAGCGCTGTAAAAAACGTGAGTTTTTTACAGCGCTTTGACTGTCGATAAAGTCGTCATAACGTGCATAACTTCAATATAAAGCAAAATACATAGTTGCTTTCAATGAGTCGCCTTGTGTTGCTATGATTTTATTTAAAGTTAAATATTATATGCACTTGCCCCTTTTTTCGCCTC
>JAZSPN010000099.1:0-17965 GCA_045537495.1 Acutalibacteraceae bacterium | reverse complement strand
GTCCAAAAAATTCTTATTTGTCGAGATTGTAACGCTTCTTGAAGCGGTCAACACGTCCGCCTGTATCAACAAGCTTCTGCTTGCCGGTGAAGAACGGATGGCACTTTGAGCAAATATCTACACGAAGATTTTCCTTCGTAGAAGAAGTTTCGATAACTTCGCCACATGCGCAACGGACTGTTGTTTTCTCGTACTTCGGATGGATACCCTGTTTCATTCTTGTCACCTCTTTAAATCTGTCTGAATACAACGAACGAATTATAACACAATAAAAAACTAAATGCAAGTATTTTTTTAAACATTTTAAGTTTTTTTACCAACTAAGTATCAAAATACCGTTTTCTTCGGAATACTCCGCTTTAATCTCGGCAGAATCCTTGATAATAAGACCGTATGAATTCTCGCCCGAACATATAATCTCGTACATTCCTTCGTCAATTTCCGTTACCGAAAAGATCTGTGAGGTTTCAGCCTTTTTAAGCCGATCCCTTACAAACGTCTTCATCGCTTCCTTCTTTGACTCCTCATCACCGTCACACGTTACCTGTACGACAGAGTTCTTTTCCGTTCTCTTTTTGAATACGGAGTATCCTTCACGCACCTCGTCAAGACGTTCCGAAGGATCGAATGCCGTTTCGTCGGATTTTTCTATTCCCACATCGCAATAGTACGTATTGCTGATGCTTCCGCCCGATTCCACCGTATAGGTATGACGTATGCTGAAGCTGTAATACACCGCTTCTCCGTCATCCATGCAGTCGAAAACGCTTACCGAGTCAATCGTGATATCGCTGTACTTCTGCATTTCTTCATAAAAAAGCCTGACAGCTTCGTCGGTCGCCGCCTTTTCGTGTCTGTATGAATCCGTTGTACGGTAATCCATGCTGTCGTCAAGCACTTCGACCTTCTCAGAAGTATCCTGCCCCGTCATCTCGAACAGCACCTTGTCATAGGTGTCATTGACTCTGACCGACGGCGCCTCCTCTTTCGCGTTGACGGTTTCCGATCCCTCGGGAAAGAGTGTCACGGGTTCCGTCTGCTTCTTATCACCGCATGAGCAAAGACTGACCGTCAGCATTACCGTTAATATCAAAAATAATTTCTTCATCACATCAACGCTTCAAAAATTTCTTTTCTCGGATTGGGAATAACGACACTCGAAACTACAAGTCCCTCCGCTTCGCTTACGGCAATACCCGCCTTTACAGATTCGTTTACCGCCGACACATCGCCCGTCAGAACAACAAACGATTTGCCTCCGATACCCGTTCCGAGTCTTACCTCGATAAGGTCAACCTCAGCCGCCTTGACTGCCGCATCCGCCGCGTAAACAGCCGACGTAATACTGTAAAACTCCATAACTCCGACTGCTCCGACCTGCCCTACGGGTGTCGCCATATTGATTGCCGAAATAACCTGAGGATGCACTCTCGGGATAACCGTTTTGTCAACAACAAAATGCTCCGACACCGCTTCACCCGCTTCGAGTGATGCGTTAACCGCAGCCACCTCACCCGTGAAAAGTATATTATACTTTCCGGGACACACCGGCTTTGCAAAAAGAAGCTCGACATCCGCCGCTTTCAGAATACAGTCGGCAGCTTCTATTCCCTTTGCGATACTGTTCAGTTCAAGAAAACCGATGGTTTCCATCATATTTATCAATCCTTTCAGGCTTTGACTATTCTTATCGCTTCACCCTGTACGCTCGCCGTACCGTCTATCGACGCATGAAGGTTTGCTCCGAGTTTGCCCTCGGGACATTTCGCAATAAGCTGTCCCTTCTTAACCGCTTCGCCGTCCCTTATTATCGGAACACTCGGCGCTCCTATGTGCTGCCTGAGATTTTCGAAAACCTCATCGGGCTCTGCACATTTAAGATCGGTTATCTCATAATCATAATAATCGACCACGCCCGCTCTTATCGCCGCCTTCTTCGAAGGCACCTTGCGAAGCTCTCTCGACGCATTTTCTTCTTTCATTCCCTCGCCCTTTGTATAGCGTATTCCCGCTTCCGAAAGTGCCTTTTTGAGCAAGGCATTAATTCTTCTCGGCTGTAATCCCATGGGGCAGGCATACGTTTCGCATATACCGCATTCACAGCAAAGTAAAGCATTCTTTATATCAGGATCGGAAAGAAGTCCGTCGAAGCTTCCCGACAGTGCGGTTTTTCTCATAATCTTGTGAGGCTCCAAGGGGTGTCCCATAAGATGCCTCGGACACATCTGCGTACAGTAGCTGCACTGAATACATGCACTGTGCGCACGGTTAAGCATATGTTTAACGGAAATTCTGCTGTGATTCGCTATGTAGCCGTCGTTTTTTAGAACAAGAATTCCCGATGTTGTCTTTGTTACATATTCCTTTGAAAAGTCAGCTTTTTCTATAACTCTGCCCATCATGGGGCCGCCGCTGACATATATGTGATCACCCTTCTTTTCTCCTCCTGCAAGTCTTATACACTCCGAGAAGGGCGTTCCGAGCGGCACTTTAAGCACCGTGGGACTGTTGACTTCGCCCGTTACCGTAAGGAATTTATCGGTAAACGGCACGTCGTTTATTGCATCGCCGATGCAAAGAAGAGTTGCAACGTTCGTAACGGCACATCCCACATCAAGCGGTATTCCCGCCGGCGGTACCGTCTTGCCCGTTACCTCGCGCACCAGAGTCTGCTCATCTCCCGCCGGATAAAAGCTGTCCATGGTGTGTATGAAAATACGGTCTTCAAAACCGTTTTCGCTTATCTGTTCTTTCAGTGCGGAAATCTCTTTTTTGTAACCGCTTTTAAGACCGAAAGTACATTTTTCGGCACTTATCTGCTCTCTCACCTTTTCCGCCGTGCATACAAGCTCTTTTGCGAAATTTGTCATTATGTATCGGTCAGTACGAAGCAACGGCTCGCACTCGGCACCGTTTATTATAAGATGTCCGATTTCTCCCGAAAGCTTGACATGTGCAGGAAAGCCCGCTCCGCCGCATCCGACTACTCCCGCGGCAAACAGTTTGTCCTTCAGTACCATTGATATCATCTCCGATCAACTACTTTTTCTTGTTTTCGCGCTCAACCTCTATCGTGTCGATAATTCCGACAATGGCACAGTCAACAACAAAATCATCGCCGCCGAGGGCTCTTCGCGCCGTACTTCCGTCAACGACCAGTACCTGCTCTCCGATACCTGCCCCGACAGTATCTGCCGCCACAAAAGTATCTCCGCGTCTTTTTGTAGTTTCAATTTCACGGACAACCATCAGTTTGAAGCCTTCCATTCCGGGTTGTTTCTTTGTTGCCCATACGTGTCCGATAACTTCACAGATAAGCATAATGTTTCTCCTTTGACTCAAATAAACTCGATTACCTTGCCGTTGTGAAGGAATACATCCTTTGCCGACGGCGTTACTACCGTACCCTTTTTGAGAAGAATAACCTGATCGGGATGCTTTTCCAGCATTGAAACGGCAAGTGCCTCAGTTATGATTCCCTCGGGAAGATCGTCACCCGGTGCCGATCTGACGGTATATTTATCAATGGGTGTCTGTCCGCTGATAAGCTTTATTCCGAAGCTCTGAAGCGTTCTCACATAGCCTTCAAGAAGCTGATAAAAGCCTCTGCTTGCCGTTGTTGAAAGCTTTCGGAATTCCAGCGCGCAGTCCAGAAGATTTATATCCTTGTTTCTGAGCAGTCCGCTGATTACCGCACACTGTACGGCACGGGTATTCCTGCCGAGTGCAATATCCGCAAGCTCAGTCAAAGACAGTTCCGTTATGTAGATTTTTTCAAATTTTTCAATATCCTCTTCGCACGTATAGCTTTCCATCGTGAAAACATTATACTTGTTGCGGATATTGACGGGCAGCTTATCACGGCTTCCTATAAGCAGTACATCGGGTATACCCTCACGGTATCCGGGCTCGCTGTCAACGCTGTCACCCATCACCCTCATGACTTCTCTCGTAACAAGCTCGATAAGCTGTTCTTTTGAAATATCAGGCATAAGAGTCACCTCTTATTTTATAATATATGCTTTTGTGTTTTTCGCAAGAAGACAGGCATTCGCCTCGTCAAAATCAATGTGCATCGCAAGCGAAAAGCTGTCGTTGACACGAACGATGACATCCTCGAAGGTAACAGGTCGTGTGCTCTCTATCCTTACTCTGACTCTCTGTCCGTCGGAAACCGACAAGCGGTCTGCATCCCTGCGAGTCATGTGTATATGAGCCTTTGCAACGATGACACTGTTTTCGGCATTTATCATGCCCGTATCGCCGAAAATGCAGACATCGGCGGCACCGCCTAAATCTCCCGACATGTTGACGGGGGCGGAAAGTCCGAGTGACCTGCAATCCGTCATCGAAAGCTCAACCTGAGTTGCAGATCTTTCGGGACCGAGAACGGCTACATTCTCGATACTTCCCTTTTTCGTGACAAGCTTTACTCTCTTGTCGGACAAAAACTGTCCCGGCTGTGAAAGCTCACGTACCGCGTTGAGTTTTTCGCCTTTGCCGAAAAGCTTCTCGACGTCTTCCTTTGTAAGATGGACATGACGTGCCGAAGCCTCGACGAAAATGTCGTTTGTTCCGGTCTGAGGCGCGTTTCCGTTTACCGCCTGTTGATAACGGTCCACTACACATTCAATAATTGATCTGATTTCTGCTTCATTCATTATTTATCACCGAAATCTCCGAGTATCTGTTTGCAAAACAAAATATGTATGCAGCTTGACAGTCGGTTTAGTGCTTTGATTATATCTTTTCTCTCGGGAAGTGCCACGGCGGCAGAAATTTCCGTCTGTCTTACCACGGCACGCAAGCGGTTGAGCACCGCCGCCATTTCTCCCATCGTACAGTCAGGAAGCGGATGCATCCTGTTTTCGAATCTGTTTCTGATGTCATGCGACTGCTTCCGAAGCTCTTCGGATGTCATTCCGAGAAGAGTGCACTCGCAAAAAGGCGTACTGAGCACTTCCGATGCCAGTATCTGCCTTGCATATGACAGCACTTCGCCCAGTTGTGACATCAGTATCCCAGAGCCACACCTTGAAGATGTAACCTGTGCTACGATTATTTCCGATTGAAGCAAATCCATCTTGCCTCTGAAATCAATCACGGGAGATGTCTTAGAAACGAGAACATTCCCCCGAAGATGCGTCATTTCCTCGGGTTTTTCGCTGTATCTTCTGCCCGTTTTGGCATCGACGAAAAACGTATACGTCTGTGACGCACCTCTCACCGAGTCATAGTCGGTTCTGCCCTCATTCACAACAGTTATCCCGACACCTCTTGCGGCAAGATAATCTCTCGCCGCAGGAGTAACAAACACATCGGGAGGAACGGTATAGTTCTTTATACCGTCAAGCGAAAGTGATGAACGCAGATCTTCTTCCGTTAAGATTCTCATTTATCACACTTGTCGAGTGAAGGAAGGATGTACTCGACGTCGCTGTGAGGTCTGGGAATTACGTGAACGGATACAAGCTCGCCGACTTTTGACGCTGCTGCCGCACCTGCATCTGTAGCTGCCTTGACTGCACCGACATCTCCGCGTACCATAACCGTTACAAGTCCGCCGCCTACGTGTACTTTGCCGATAAGGTTTACGTTAGCTGCCTTAACCATTGCATCGGCTGCTTCGATTGAACCGACGAGTCCCTTTGTTTCTACCATTCCCAATGCCTGTAATGTTTCTGCCATTTTGATTTCCTCCTGAATGAATTATTGTTTTTATATCGCTGACCGTATTTTACGGTAAGATCGACATCGCTGAAAAATTATTTACAAGTCCGTCGTATGCCTCTTTCGGTATACGGTAATTTCTGAACTTGTCAATATTGTAAACGGATTTGCCCGTTACCGCATTAAACAAGCCTCCGCTTGCATGGTCTACGTAATATGAATCACTCTCAAGCTTCACCGAATCGTGATTGCTGATATGATGATATGCGGATGCAACACTCGTCCAGCCGTTCTCCGTGTATTCCTGTACAAGCACCGCTTCACAGCTGCTGTATTTTACAACTCTGACAAGACATACTCTGCCGTTGTTCTGTGACAGCACGAAGCTCTCTTCACTGTCGGAAATGCCGTACGATCCCGAGTTGACGTATACAACACCGGCCTGACCGTTTCGCTCATCGAGGAAAACGGCAACGTCCATGTTTGCCTTTCCCGCCTCTTCGCTGATATCGTAAAGAAGAACAAGCTCCTTTATTCCGTCGGAATCGAAGTCAACGGATGCAACCTTCTGGATCATGGCGGATGTACAGCTGATTTCTTCTCCTGTTTCGGCATTCTTTACTCCCGATTTAAGTGCAACCGTCGGAAGTGTCGATTTATAAAAGTCTTTGAGCGACTGCGGTACATCATCGTCTATACCCGGCATCGCCTTTGTTGTTTCGACAATCGGTGTATTACTCGTTTCGCCTTCGGGATCCTTCTCATCCGAGCATGAAGCAAAAAGAAATGAAAACACCAAAATCAATACCGCCGTTAAGAATAACCGTTTTTTTGTCATATGCGTGTATCGTTCCTTTCCTCTGTTTTCTTTGCTTCAGCGTCCCGAAAGTCTTTCGATAACTTCCTTCGCTATACGCTCTATTTCCGATGTCGAAAACGAAGGCGGTGACGTCGGCGCGGGATTTGTCGCCGTAAGCGGTGCCGACGCATCTCTCGACGACACGAATCTGTCGGGATCACTGACTCTCGACGGGGTACGAAGCTGTTCCGCTTCACATCTGCCGTAGGCCACTCTGCGTATATTGATAAGGTGCATCGGTGTGATATTGTCACCCGTGGCACTGCCTCCGACCGCTCCGCAGCCGAGTGTGAGTGCCGGCGGTAATGCCGTTGTCGCACCGACTCCTCCGAGTGCACCCGGAGTATTTACAAGAAGTCTGCAAACGGGCTTTTTAAGTGCAAACTCCCTGACGATATCGTCATTCTGTGTGTGTATCGTCATGGTGTGTCCGACACCCTCGACGTGGAGAATCTCGATGGATCTCTCACAAGCCGATTCCCACGAATCCTCGACGTAGAATGCAAGGATGGGACAGAGTTTTTCTCTCGAATACGGATTTTTCTTTGAAACCTCCGTCTGACGCGAAATCAGAACTCTCGTGCCCGAAGGAATGTTGATTCCCGCCATGTCCGCGATGGTCTGTGCCGACTTTCCGACAATTGCCGGGTTCATCGTTCCGTTCGCTCTGAGAATAAAGCCCGAAAGCTTCTTTGAATCAGTTTCCGACAGGAAATAACCGCCTTGTCTTTCGACTTCCTCAACGACGGCCTTCTCGATACATTTTTCGGTAACTATCGACTGTTCGGATGCACATATCGTTCCGTTATCAAAGGTCTTGCTGTCAAAAATCCTCTTGACCGCCTTTTTGATATCGGCAGTTCTTTCGATGAATGACGGGCCGTTACCGGGACCTACGCCGATTGCGGGATTTCCCGAACTGTAAGCCGCCTTGACCATGGCTTCTCCGCCCGTTGCAAGGATAATTCCCGTGTCGGGATGCTTTAACAGTGCATTCGTCGCTTCCATCGTCGTAAGCGTAATGCAGTTTACCGTGCCCTCGGGAGCACCTGCCGACCTTGCGGCCTCATCGATAATCTTTGCCGCCTCGATGATGCTGTTCTTTGCCCCGGGGTGCGGACTTATGACTATTGAATTTCCTGCCTTTATGGAAATTATCGATTTATACATGGCGGTAGAAGTCGGATTCGTCGACGGAATAAGCGCCGCCACAACTCCGACAGGCACACCGATTTCCATGATACCGTTCGCCTTGTCCTCTTTGAGGATTCCGACGGTCTTCATATCCTTTATGCTGTCCCAGAGAATAACACTGCCGAGTCGGTTTTTGAGAATTTTGTCCTCCCATTTGCCGAAGCCCGTTTCTTCCCACGCCATTTTTGCAAGTCTTTCCGAATGCTTGTCACATTCCCTCGCTATCGCCATACAAACGGCATCCAGCTTTTCCTGCGAAAAAGTCGCAAGTATCTGCTGTGCTTTTTTCGCCTTTGCTATAAGATCTCTGACATCCTGAATTGATTGAAGATCTCTGTCGAGAGCCATGCTCACCTCTCCTTTATATTAAAATCCGAGCGGATTATCCGCAATTTCGCAAACCGTATTTGCAAATGCCTCGCACGCCGCCTTGCACGCCGCCTGATCACCGACCAGAAGTCCTCCTGCAAAGTTGGTTTCCGTGGGAGGTCCGTAGAATACCTTCATCTCGACCTCAGCAGCCTTAACGGCGGCATCAAGTCCCACCATGGCTTCAAGCGGAGGGGCTATGAGATATGCCATTGCTATTCCTTCGGGAACGTTTGCTTCTGCCGACAGAAAAGATCCCGTTCTCGATATACAGTGTGCGAAGTAAACTATCGAATCGTCATCATTCGCACTGTAAAAACAGCTGTCGTTTTCGATAAAGCTTATCGCCGCCTGAAGTCCGCTTCTGACTTCTTCGGGATCGGGACCTGCAAGTATTCCGATAAACTCACCGGCAAGCTTCGTCGAGGCATTCGACGAGCCCGCATACATGCTTCGCGCATACACGACTCTGACGACCGCCTTCTTTGTGGCTTCGTCGAGAGCGGCATACGACACGTCGTCGCAATCCGTCGTGATGATTCCGAGACTCCTCTCGTCCGCCGAAGCTCCGAGAGATTTCAGGAGCATCGGATCCGCATTCGGGATTATCTTTACACTTAATACTTTTGTTAAAATAGGATCATGCTTCATATTGGAATCCTCCGAATCAGTTTTGCAGCTCTACACCGCTTTTCTTCGCTCCGAGTATTTTTTCTATAAGATCGGCAATGTAGGCTCCCGCTTCAACCGCCGATATACCGTCCTTGTGAATATTCGACACCACCGTACGTCTTGCCTCGGGCATTCCGACCGATGCCTTATAGGCAATATACGCACTCATACTCTCCGCCGTTGCAAGTCCCGGCCTTTCTCCTATGAGCACACATATAACCTCCGCCGACAATGTCTGTGCAATGACATCCTGTGTGGCAACTCTTCCGTTCTTTACGAAAAACGGTGTTCCGACGTTTATTCCCTTCGCTTTCAGTCCGTCCGTAATTGCAGGAAGGATGTTTTCGAGATTTGCCTCGATCGCCGTCGATGAAAGACCGTCACAGGCATAAATCTGAACCTGCGGATTCATCGTACACTTTGAGCGTATCTCGGAAAGTGCTTCCTCGGAAAACGTTCTTCCGAGATCGGGACGTGTCAGAAACTGGTTTTTGTCCGCGCATTTCGTCTGAACGGTAAAAAGCCCCAGCCTTTTAAGAAGCTCTTCGTTTACATCCATGAATACGGCATCCTTTGCCGCCGCATGGTCCGCTCTCAGAGTAAGAAGAGATTTCGTAGTAAGTCTTCCGCCCGCTCTGCCGACACCGATTCTTGCCGGAGTCTTGCTCTTCATCCGAAGAAGTGCATCCATGTCTGCGGGATCGGAAATTCCCGGCTCTGCCTTGCTTTCCTTCGACGTAATATCCGTATATTCTCTGTCATCTGTACCCGAAAGCACCTGCGACACCGCATTTTCAACGGCTTTCACATCCGCCGATGAGCCCATTTCGTTTATTACCTGCTGTATTATCTCTTTGAGAAGTTCGTTTCTGTCCATCATCCAAGCCCCCTCATCGATGTAAATACAGTCGGATCGCCTGCGCGTTTCGTGAGTCTGCCGTTTTCGGTAATGCCCATCTTTTCAAGCCAGCAGTCAAACTCATAGATAGGTCTTTTTCCGAGTATTTCACGGATTGCGCCTACATCGTGATATGCGTTCGTCTGGTAGTTGAGCATAATGTCATCACTCGTCGGTACACCGAGTATGTAGTTTACCCCCGCCGCTCCGAGCATGAGTGAAAGATTTTCGATATCGTTCTGATCTGCAAGCATATGATTTGTATAGCAGCAGTCACATCCCATGGGAATTCCCGAAAGCTTGCCCATGAAATGATCTTCGAGTCCCGCTCTGATAACCTGCTTGCTGTCGTAAAGGTATTCGGGACCTATGAAGCCCACAACCGTATTTACCATGAACGGTGAAAAATGCCTTGCAAAAGCATAGCATCTCGCCTCCATCGTAACCTGATCGGCTCCGAAATGAGCATCACTCGACAGCTCACTTCCCTGTCCCGTTTCAAAGTACATAACGTTGTTGCCTGCCGCCGTTCCGTATTTTTTGAGAAGCTCCTTTGCTTCGAGAACGGTTTCTCCCGAGAATCCGAAGGCTCTGTTGCCCTTTTCACTTCCCGCTATTGACTGGAAAATCATATCGCACGGTGCTCCGCGCTTTACCGCCTCTATCTGCGTGGTTATGTGTCCGAGTACGCATATCTGTGTCGGTATCTCAAACTTGTTCTTTATCTCGTCAAGACGTTTCAGCACCTCGGAAAGACTCGCAACGGTATCGTTTACGGGATTGAGTCCCAAAAGTGCATCTCCGCAACCGTAGCTGAGTCCTTCAAACAGCGATGCCGTGATTCCTTCGACGTTGTCCGTCGTATGATTCGGCTGAAGCCTTGTAGACAGCGTTCCGCGAAGACCTATCGTCGTATTGCACCTTGCCGGCACCTGCACCTTCGATGCGCCGTAAACAAGATCAAGATTGGTCATCAGCTTCGCAACAGCCGCTACCGTTTCCGCCGTCAGACCTTTCGAAATCCTTCGTATATCCGCTTCCGTCGTTTCGGTGCTGAGTATCCATTCGCGAAGCTCTGCCACCGTCCAGCTCTTTATGCTGTTGTAAACCGTTTCGTTGAGTCCGTCCTGATTAAGACGTGTAACCTCATCCTCTTCATAAGGAACAACGGGATTTTCACGAAGCTCGCTTATGAGCATATTTGACAGAACCTCTTTGGCGGCAACACGCTCTATGTCGCTTTTTGCAGCAACTCCTGCCAGAATATCTCCCGATTTTTCTTCATTCGCTTTTGCCAGCACTTCTTTTACGCTGTCAAAAGTAAAATACTGTCCAGATAATAATGTTTTGTACAAACTGCATCACCGCCATTATCCGAAAATTAATGTTTTCACCACTACCGGTATTACCATGCCTTCCATCAAAGGCTTGCCCATATCTATATAGTCGCCCTGCTGTACGACAACAGAATCTATTGACACAACAGGTCTGTCCTTTACCTCTTCGCGTATAAGTCTGCCGAGGATTTTTGCCATATCGTGACGAAGCACAATCATTATTGCTTCACCCCGCGGTAAAACGTCGCACAGCGCATCAGATATCGTCTTTGCAAGCTTCTTTACCGCTATATAAGAAGGATTCGCTTCTCCGTCCATTGAGAGAACGGCATTACGACAGTCATTCTGAGAAAGAAACCGCGAAAACTTCTCACGAAGCATCCCGGCATCTCCTTGAAAGCATCTTTCCTGCTCTTCCCTCGAAAGCTTCAGCACGGGAATATTTTTGAGAGGAAAAAGACCGTCGGTATAGTCAATCGTGCTTCCCGAAACGGATGTCGTATAAGTTCCCGCCCCGATAACCGTGGCACGTATCGTTTCCGAAGCTCCGATAAGACGGATTTCACGGCAGATACGGCTTCGAAGAATCGCCTCACCGAGAAGTACACCTATATCGGAAAAACGGAATTTATCGCCTTCCGCACCGTAAATAAAATCTGCCACACCGCCCGAAAAGCATACCGCACGCAGTCTTTTCGGCAGAACGAAATCGGAGCTGCCCGAAGTTTTGAACACACTCACAAGCCCGTCATTTTCCGATATCCCCAGAAGCTGTTCAAGCGCCTTTGCGTAAACATCACAAACTCTTTCAAGAGAATCCTTATTTGCCGTGTCACCGACAGACAGCGAAACACCTGCCCGCTGTGCGGCATTCTTTGCGCTGTCACTTATATATGTTATTCTGTTTGCTTCGTCGAAACGGATAAGCCTTCCGCCTATATCAAGACAGCCCACCGACAACACTTCTCCGTCATCGAAAGAGGCTACATTCGTTGTACCGCCGCCGATGTCAAGATTCACGACCGCACACGACTCGTCAGCCGAGTACTGCGCCGCACCGCTTCCCTTGCCTGCAATGACGGATTCCATATCGGGACCTGCCGTTGACACCACGAACTCTCCGGCGAAACTACTAAGGTACCTGAGCACCTCTTCACTGTTTTCTTTTCTTGCAGATTCGCCCGTGATGATAACCGCACCCGTATCCACATCGGCAGGTGTAAATCCCGCCTTGCGGTATTCATTCGAAACAATCTCTCGGACCGCTTCGCCGTCTATAAGTACATCGGATTTCAACGGTGTAATATGTATGTCGCCTTTGTAAATAATTTCCTTACCTACAATCGTTATCTTCGGCACCGTAAAAAATCCCGATGTGTTTTCCATACTCAATCTGCTGAAAATAACCTGTGTCGTTGACGTGCCGATATCTATACCGACAGACAGAATCTGTTTCAACACAAGCACCTCCAACCGATTATACTGCTACTTATTATCATTATATCATATTTTTTTGATATGTACAAGTATTATTTTCAAAAATAACACAATTTTAGTAAGGTACCTTATATTATGCGTTGAAAATAAAGCTTGCACATTTTCATGCACAAGCTTTTTCCGTTTTAAACCGTTTCACCGTCAAAAACAATTGTTGCAGGTCCCGTCATAAATACACTGCCGTCGGAACAGTATCTGATTTTAAGATCTCCGCCGATAAGCTTTACGGTAACATCGGTATCCGCCTTGCAATATCCGTTTCTGACTGCCGCCGAAACAGTTGCCGACGCGCCCGTTCCGCAAGCCAGTGTTTCTCCGCTTCCTCTTTCCCATACCCTCATTTCAAGTGTCGTTTCATCGATATATCTGACGAACTCCGTATTTATTCTTTCGGGGAATATGGGGAGATTTTCGAATTTCGGTCCTATCTTTTCAAGCTCAATCTCTCTTACGGGTGTTTCTCCGAAAATAACACAGTGCGGATTTCCTACGGACACACACGTTACTCTGTATTCTCTGCCGTCAACCTCGACGGGATAATTCACCATCTCTTCAACGGGTGCAATTGCGGGAACTTCTTCTGTTTTGAAGGTAGCCTTTCCCATGTCGACGGTAACCTCGGTAACGGTGCCGTCAACGACATTGAGCTTCAAAACCTTTACTCCTCCGAGTGTTTCGAGCGTAACCTCCGTCTTGTCGGTAAGTCCTCTTTCGTAGACGAACTTTCCGACACATCTCGAAGCGTTGCCGCACATTTTGCCTTCGCTTCCGTCGGCGTTGAACATTCTCATACGGAAATCGCACGTTTGAGACGGCAGAATAAGAACGATTCCGTCACCGCCGACTCCGAAGTGCCTGTCAGAAAGACGGATTGCCGTTTCCTCGAGGTTTTCGGGAACAGGTCCTCTGACACAGTCAAAATAAACATAATCGTTACCGATTCCGTGCATCTTTGTAAATTTCAAAAACATCACCCTTTTTACATAAATAACAAAAATATTCTACTATTAATGCTTTTATTTGTCAACCGATTTCGGCATCAATCTATTGACAAGAAGTCCCTGTATTGTATATAATTCTAATGTTATTCAAGCAGTAAGGAGAGATATTATGAAATCAATTCCCGAGTATTTCGGATGTATGGTTTTCAACGAAAACTGCATGAAATCAAGACTTCCTCACGAAACCTACAAGGCGATGAAAAAAACCATCCGCGACGGCAAGAGTCTTGACATCGGTGTCGCCAACGTCGTCGCCAACGCCATGAAGGAGTGGGCGGTCGAGCTTGGCGCAACGCACTTTACCCACTGGTTCCAGCCCATGACGGGTATTACCGCCGAAAAGCACGACAGTTTTATTTCTCCGAGCGGTAACGGTTCCGTTATCATGGAATTTTCAGGCAAGGAGCTTGTCAAGGGAGAGCCCGATGCGTCCAGCTTTCCGTCGGGCGGTATCCGTGCCACTTTTGAAGCACGAGGCTACACTGCATGGGATCCCACGTCCTACGCTTTCATAAAGGATAATACCCTTTGCATCCCCACAGCATTCTGTTCATTCGGCGGTGAGGCTCTCGACAAGAAAACTCCGCTTCTGCGTTCCATGGAAGCTATCAACAAGCAGGCGATGCGTGTTCTGAAGCTTTTCGGAAACGAGGACGTCACTTCGATAAAAACCACCGTCGGCCCCGAACAGGAATATTTCCTTATCGACAAGGACATCTTCCTCAAGAGAAAAGACCTCATGTTTACGGGAAGGACTCTTTTCGGAGCAAAACCTCCCAAAGGTCAGGAGCTTGACGATCATTACTACGGCACAATAAAGCCCCGCATTCTTTCCTATATGGCGGAACTCGACGAAGAACTGTGGAAGCTCGGTGTTCTCGCCAAAACCGAACATAACGAGGTTGCCCCCTCTCAGCATGAGCTTGCTCCCGTTTTCACGACAACGAATATTGCCGCCGACCACAACCAGCTCACGATGGAAATCATGAAAAAGGTTGCTTCCAAGCATAACCTTGTCTGCCTTCTTCACGAAAAGCCCTTCGACGGCGTTAACGGCAGCGGTAAGCATAACAACTGGTCTATCTCCACAAACACGGGTGTTAATCTTCTTGAGCCCGGAGAAACTCCGTTCGAAAATGCACAGTTCCTGCTGTTCCTTTGTGCCGTTATCAAGGCGGTTGACGAATATCAGGACCTTTTACGTGTTTCCGTTGCCAGTGCAGGTAACGATCACCGTCTTGGCGCTCACGAAGCACCTCCGGCAGTTATTTCCATGTTCCTCGGCGATGAACTCGGAGAGATTCTCGAAGCTATCGAAAACAGCGAAGAATACGACTCCAAGGAAAAAACGCTCATGCGTGTCGGTGTCCATATTCTTCCTAAATTTCCCAAGGATTCCACCGACAGAAACCGTACTTCCCCCTTTGCTTTCACGGGCAATAAATTCGAATTCCGTATGCTCGGCTCTGCCGATTCAATAGGCTGTGCCAACATCATGCTCAACACCGCCGTCGCAGAAGAGCTTCGTCAGTTTGCCGACGAACTCGAAAATGCCGAGGACTTCCATTCTTCTCTCGATTCCCTCATCAGAAGAACGATAAAAGAGCACAAACGCATCATCTTCAACGGCAACGGTTACGACGATGCCTGGATAGAAGAAGCCACAAAGAAAAGAGGTCTTCTCAATCTTCGTACAACTCCCGATGCCCTCCCCCATTACATAAAGCAGAAGAATCTCGATCTTTTCAAGACTCACAGGATTTATTCCGAGGTCGAAGTACATTCGAGATATGAAATTCTTCTCGAAAACTACTGCAAGGTCATCAACATCGAAGCAGCTACCATGATAGATATGGCGAGTAAGGACCTTCTCCCTGCAATGAGCAACTATACCAAGGTGCTTTGCGACACACTCATTTCCAAAAAGACGGCGTGTCCGAATCTCCCCTGCAAGTATGAAGAGGACACCGCAGAACGCATGGCGAAACTCACCGACGAAGCATACAGTCACCTCACCGCCCTCAGCGAAGAGCTCTCAAGAGTAAGTGACATCGTCGATACACTCGAACTTTCCGAGTACTACCGCGATACGATCATCACACGTATGCAGTCGCTCCGTGCCGTCGTCGACGAGGCCGAAACCCTCACATCAAAGGAATACTGGCCCTATCCGTCATACGGCGACATGCTTTTCAGCGTAAAATAACTTAATAATCTCAGACGGCGGTCAGCACTAAGCTGACCGCCGTTTCCTTAACAAAAAATTCACAAAGAAAAACTTGACTAACCCGAAAAAATCGGATATCATAATATACAGAACATTTGTTCTGCCGAAAGGACGAATCGCAGTTCCCGACCAAAGTTACGGCGATCCGCCCACCGTCCCACACAAGCAAAGGCCTGTGCGGTAGCTTTATTATACCGTAAAATCAGGCCTTCTGCAAGTGTAATTTCTTGCAGGAGGTGTTTTATTATGTTGTAGCAGATTAATCTAACCGACAACTGACACAAAATCAACTCAAATTTAAGGAGGAAAACAAAATGTCAAACTACACAGTTTCAACAACAGTATCTTTACAAAACAACACTCACGGCATCAGCGCTCTCGCCGAGGGCGACATAATAACCACGCTCGGCTTCTACGAAGAGAACGACGGAGGCGGAGCAAGCTTCACAGTCGAAAGCGCCGTAACTTCTGCCGACGGATACTTCGAACACGCAATCGGCGAAACCGGATTGAAGGCTGTCATGATTATCGAAGACGGCACCGTCAACATCGACCAGCTCGGTGCAAAAGGCGATGCCGTTATTCCCGAAGAAGCCAACGGCTTCAGCAGTACATACGTTAATCAGCTTTATGCGGTTAACACATCTTCAACAGACAATTCTCCCTTTTTCTCTTCCGCTTTTCGCAAGCTCAATGTAACTAAAGTTTTTCTCTCTCCCGACAAAAACTACGGCATGAAGTCAACGGTAAGCACTTCTATCAACCCTAACGACAATCTAAGCATTATCGGTAACGGAAGTACAATCGTCGAAATTTCCGAACAGGAATTCTCTCTGTTACTTATAACAGATTTTCTCCACTTTTCAATGTCCGATATCACCCTGATAAAAGGAACCGGTCAAAACTTCTCCGCAGCAATAACAGTACAGAATGTTGACAGCGCTGAAATTTCAGAAACAAACGTAAAATCGTTATGCTACGGCATAAACTGTAATGGATTTACAAAGGACTCCACTTTAAATGTTAACAGATGCTGTATTACTTCCAATAAATACGGCATCTTCTGTCAGAAGACAAAAAAATCAACAATCTCAAATATCATCGTTGACGGAATGGGAAGCGGTAACGGCATAGATTTCTGGATAAACAACGAAAACATCAATATCAGCGATGTATATATCACCAACGCTCAAATTGCCGTTAATTTTTCTGCCACTTCGAATACCCGAATTAAAAATGCTGTTGTATTCAACATAATTGCGGAAAATTGCAGTCGTGTTTTCAATCTTTCACATGCCCATAACATCTTTGTAAACACTGTAATCGCTCAAGACGTTTCAAGAATAGCAACATTCAGCAATGCTGAAAACATTTTTATTAACTCTGTAAGCGCCCGAGATGCTTTAGGTGTTGCAGGATTCAGCAATGCCAAAAACATCAAAATCAGCGACTCCGTTTTCTGCAGTCCGACAGATTCAACAACCGACTGTGCTTTCTCTCACTCTAACGGAGTATGCAGTAACATTTCATTTGCAGACTGCGTATTCGACTTCAACTCTAAGTGGTTCAAGTCAACAAATGCCTCATCGGTCAATAAGAAAGCACACATTGCATTTTCAGACTGTTTGTTTAAGCTTCGCAATTCTGCCTCCGCCGAATCAATTGAGCCTGCAAAAATTGAAGGCGGTACGCTTGATGTCGATTTTTCGAATTGCTGCTTTAACGTAGAAAATTATTCTGTTCCCCTCAGCGGAAACGAATGCATATTCCACTTCAAGCCTGCATCGTCTTCGTGCCCCATTCACAGCTGGAATTTCTCCAAGTGCCACTTCAAACAGGACATAAATGCTCCTATAAAGTCGTTGATTCTGATTGATTCTCAAAAGGATGCATACGAAAAAACTTTTGTAAGTGTACGTAACAGTGTATTAAACGGTTTTGAGCAGGTTATGCATTTAAGCGACACCGCCTACGACGAAACCGATATAGAAACCGTTTTCGGCAACAAGGAAAGATATCTGTCATACGACAACCTGTACATTCTCCACAGTGCTACAGCGAGTATCAGTTACAGAAAAGCCGAAGAATACGGTTTATCCTGACAACTTAAAGTGGGTGGCTGAAAAGTCACCCACAAAAACAAAGGAGGAAAACAAAATGTCAAACTACACAGTTTCAACAACAGTATCTTTACAAAACAACACTCACGGCATCAGCGCTCTCGCCGAGGGCGACATAATA
>JAZSPN010000039.1:0-12677 GCA_045537495.1 Acutalibacteraceae bacterium | reverse complement strand
CCCAGACGGGATACGCGACGATGCATCCGCTGAGGCTCACACTATTCAGCCTTCCGATAATTAAAGTATACTTTTGTAAACGGGAATCCAATATGTCTGAAATAAAGCATCTCACGCACATTCTCGGATTTTTCTCTTTGCCATACGGAGGCTATTTCAAGGATTTTTAACGATGCTGTGGCGGAAATCTTCCTTCCAAAACCATATTTATTCCTGTTTACAAAAGTATACTTAATTATCGGAAGGCTGAATAGTGTGGGCCTCAGCGGATGCATCGTCGCGTATCCCGACTGGGGCGTTTTTTATCGAAGGAGAAGAAAATGGCACAAAAAACATCAAAAAAGGATTTTGAAGAACGTGCAAGATTTATACTTGTGATGTTGCTTGTGGTGGGACTCGGTTTATGTATAGGCTTTCTCGGGTACGCGCAGCTGATCAAGGGCGACGAATACCGTGAAATAGCGGCAAAAAATCAGTTGTCGGATATTGTTGTCAATCCGGAAAGAGGAGTTATATACGATGCCAACATGAATCCGCTTGCGGAGAGTACGAGTGCGAAGACGGTATACATAAACCCGTCGGTTATCGGAGATAATGAATTCGTGCGTGAAAGAATAGCCGAGAGATTGTCGGAGATATTCGGAATTGACAAGCAAACACTGATTGAAAAGTGCAAGAAAACGAGCAGTAATCATGTTGATATCAAAAGAAGAGTCAACATGGAAACGGCAAAACTTGTTTCCGAGTTGCAGGCGAAGGAGATCAATTTCAAGGACGAAAAAGGCAATGAAGTATACAGAACATACGGCTATTATATCGGAATGACTCCCGATGTCGCACGGTATTACTCCAATCCGATGCTGGCATCATCGCTCATAGGGTACATAAACTATGACAATAACGGCGTTTACGGCCTTGAAGAATATTATAATTCCGTGCTTTCCGGAACACCGGGCAGAATGATAATAGCCAAAACGGGCAAAAATGCTAATATGCCCATTGAATACAAGAATCAATATGAACCTCAGCAGGGAAATTCACTTGTGCTGACGATAGACGAATATATCCAGAGCACTCTTGAAAATGCGCTCAGGCAGGCGCACGCCGACACAAAATGCGATGTAGCACTCGGAATCATTATGGATACCGAAACGGGCGGAATCCTTGCCATGGGAAGCAAGGGCATGGGGAGCTTCGATCTGTCGGATTACACGAGAATAATTGACGAAGAGAAGCAGGCGCAGATCGATCAGATAGCGGATCCGTCGGAAAGAAACAGTGCCATTCAGAACGAGTGGTACAGACAGTGGAAGAATCCGTGTATCACAGACACTTATGAACCGGGCTCGGTATTCAAGATGTTTACGGCAGCTTCACTTCTTGAAGAAAACAAAATCACTCTCGACGAAACTTATACCTGCACGGGCGGTGTCAGGGCGGCAGGATGGAATTACAACTGCCACAAGCATGAAGGTCACGGTACGCAGAATCTTACAAAAGCCATGATGAATTCATGCAACCCGTTCTTCATAACAATGGGCTTACGTTTTGATTACGATACTTTTGAAAAATACTGTAAAGGATTCGGCTTCCTTGATAAAACGGGGATAGATCTCGGAGGAGACAATGCGGAATCAAACTCGGTATTTTTTGAGCATAGAACACTTTCGAGTGTTGCCAGCGGATCGTTCGGACAGACGTTCAACGTAACTCCGATACAGATGGTAACGGCAGTCAATGCAATTGCAAACGGCGGAAAGCTTCTTGTGCCTTACGTGGTTTCGAAACAGATTGACAGCGAAGGCAATATTGTTAAGGAAACAAAGCCGACAGTGGTAAGGCAGGTCGTGTCAAAGGATACTTGTGACAAGCTTCATGAAATTCTTGAACTTGTAGTAAAGGAAGGCACGGGAAAGAATGCTTACGTTGAAGGTTACAGAGTAGCCGGCAAGACGGGAACCGCAGAGGATATGAGCAGTACCGAAAACGGCGTAACAACCAGATACTGGGCATCGTTTGCGTGCTTTGCACCGGCAGACGATCCGAGGATAACAATGCTCATAGTTCTCGACAATCCGAAGGGGGCGCACGGCGGCGGTGCAGTAGCGGCACCCGTAGCGGCAGATATAATCGAGGAAGTTATGCAGTATCTTAACGTTGAGCCTCAGTATACCGAGGAAGAGCTTAGTGAACTCGAAATCGTAGCAGGCGATGCTGTCGGCAAGAGTGTTGCCAAGGCAAAGAGTGAGATTGAAGCTGCGGGACTTACCGTGAAGGTAAAGGGCGACGGCGACACGGTAATTTCTCAGATGCCGACGGCGGGACAGAATGTTCCGAGAAACGGTGTCGTTATACTGTACACTTCTCAGCAGTCGAGAGAAGAAAAGGTGGAAATGCCCGATCTTGTCGGACTGACGGTTACGGAGGCGACTGACAGAGCACTCTTGTCGGGAATCAATCTTAAAATTTCGGGAAATTCACTTCTTTCCAATGAGCTTGTATCGTACAAACAGAACATAGAAAAAGGCACTATGGTTGAAGCGGGCACGGTCGTAACCGTTTCATTCAAATCGAACACGGGAATATCCGATGATCAGGGATAACGGAGGCATAAAAATGAAACTTGAAAAGCTTCTTGAAAATGTTAAAATAATATCATCATCCGCAGTACACGGCGAAGAGGTAACGGGACTTACCGACGATTCGAGAAAAGTCGGAGAAGGCAGTGTATTTGTCTGTATCAGCGGTAATAATTTTGACGGACATTCGAAGGCGGAGGAAGCACTGTCGAGGGGTGCTTGTGCCGTAATAACCGAAAGAGATCTCGGCATCGAAAGACAGGTCGTGACAGACAATACGAGAGAGGCATATGCGCTTATGTGCAGCTCATTGTTCGGAAATCCCGAGAAAGAGCTTAAGCTTATCGGCGTAACGGGAACAAACGGAAAAACAACGACGTGCTTTCTGATTTACGATATGCTTACAAAGATGGGTTATAAGTGCGGACTTATCGGCACGGTAAAGACCGTTATAGGCGACGAAGAAATCGAAGCAACGCTTACGACTCCCGATCCGATACAGCTTTATGAGATTTTCAGAAAGATGGTGGATGCAGGTTGCGAATATTGCGTAATGGAAGCATCGTCGCAGGCGCTTGCACAGAGAAGACTCCACGGAGTCAGCTTCAAGGCGGCAATATTTACGAACCTTACGCAGGATCATCTTGATTATCACGGTAACTTTGAGAATTATATGGCGGCGAAGCATATGCTGTTTGAAAACACGGAGCTTGCCGTTGTGAATATTGACGATGAGGCTTCGAAGAAAATGACGGAGGGAATATCGTGTCCCGTAGTGACTTTTTCGATAAAGTATGACAGTGCCGATTACACGGCGAAGAATCCCAACGTAAAACCGGGCGGAGTCGAGTACGAGCTTGTCAGCAAGGATTTTATAAAGAGAATCCGTTTCGCGGTACCGGGAGAATTTTCCGTTTACAATTCCATGGGCGCGGTGGTCTGTCTTGCGGAGATGGGACTTTCCGCGGACGGTGCGGCAAAGGCGATTTCGTCGTTTGTGTCGGTGCCGGGACGAATGGAGGTTGTGCCGACAAACACGGACTATACGGTAATTATCGACTATGCGCATACACCCGACGCTCTCGAAAATGTTATAAAAACGCTTCGTAAAATTGCAGACGGAAAAACAATCGTTGTATTCGGATGCGGAGGCGACCGTGACAGCACAAAGCGTCCCGTTATGGGAAAAATCGCTGTTGAGAATGCAGATACGGTAATAGTAACATCGGATAATCCGAGAACGGAGGATCCCGAAAAGATTATTGATGATATCATGGAGGGAACAAAGAAGGCGAAAGCCACCGTATACAGAATAGCAGACAGAAGAGAAGCAATAGCCAAGGCGATGAAGAAGGCGAAGGCGGGAGATTTTATTCTGCTTGCAGGCAAAGGACAGGAAACTTATCAGATAATAGGACACGAAAAACATCATATGGATGAGAGAGAAATCGTAGCGGAAATTCTCGAAGGCAAATAATCGGAACGGGGTGTTTTTGTGGAAAAACTTTCTGTACAGGAAATAGCGAAAGCTCTCGGAACAACGGCTCAGTTTGACGGAGAAATTCTGTCGGTGAGCACGGACACGAGAACGATAGAAAAAGGAAGTCTTTTCGTCTGTATATCGGGCGAAAATTTTGACGGACATACATTTGCGAAAACCGCACTCGAAAAGGGTGCGGTCGCTGTGCTGTCTGAAAGAGATCTCGGAATTGACCGTCAGATAGTGACAGCCGATACAAGAGAAGCGTTTCTTTCGCTGGCGGGATATTACAGAAATAAATTCCCGATAACCGTAGCGGGAGTCACGGGAAGCGTAGGCAAAACGACAGTCAAGGAAATGACGTGTGACGTGTTTTCTCAGAAGTACAAGACACTTAAAACCGAAGGAAATCTCAATAATGAGATAGGACTTCCGAAAACACTTCTTAGACTCGACGGCACATATGAGGCGGCGGTTATCGAAATGGGAATGAATCATTCGGGAGAGATAACGAAGCTGTCAAAGGCGGCGGCACCGACCGTCGGAATAATCGGGAATATCGGCATTTCGCACATAGAGAATCTCGGATCGAGAGAAAATATACTGAAAGCGAAGCTTGAAATAACCGAAGGCATGGAAAAGGAAGCGCCTCTTATTCTTAACGGCGACGACGAATACCTTTACAATGCAAAGATAACAGACAGACCGGTATATTATTACGGAATAAGGAACAAGTTTTGCAGATTCAAGGCATATGATATTGAAACGGTTGATAATAAGAATATATTTACCGTTGATTTCGGATGCGGAGAGCAGAGAATAGAGCTTCCTGCACCGGGATTTCATCATATCTACAATGCTCTTGCGGCATTTACGGCGGGATTTTTATTCTCGGTAGATCCCGAATCCGCGGCAAAAGCGCTCAAAGGCTATATGCCGAGCGGAATGAGGCAGAGATTCAAAACGGTAAAGGGAATATGCTTCATTGAAGATTGCTACAATGCCAGTCCCGACTCGGTAAAGGCGGCGATAGAAACGCTGTCGGGAGTCAGGGCGACGAGGAAAATTGCGGTACTCGGCGACATGCTGGAGCTTGGAGAAATGTCGGCAGAGGCACACCGTAAATCGGGAGAAGCGGCGGGAAAAGAAAAGATCGACATGGTATTTACGTACGGTGAAAGATCGAAGGAAACCGCGAAAACAGCGAAAAACAGCGGAGTTCCCGTAACAGAAAGCTTCGACGATAAGGAAGCGCTTGCATCCGTTCTCAAAAAAGAACTCAGAGAAGGCGATGCGGTACTTTTTAAAGCGAGCAGAGGAATGAAGCTTGAGGACGTATTAAACAGTATATATGAGGAGTTGGAATCATGAATACAGTGGCGGCATTTATTTTATCGGCAGTTGTGGCGTTTTCGGTAACGGCACTTCTCGGAATAGTTGTTATTCCGTGGCTTCACAAGCTTAAATTCGGACAGACGATACTCGATATCGGCCCTAACTGGCATAAGCAGAAGCAGGGAACGCCGACCATGGGCGGAATAATGTTCATGGCGGGTACTGTAATTGCGACGGTGGTTACACTTGTAACGGATAAGCTGATGGGCGGCGATATCCTGACGGGTGATTATCTTGTGCCTCTTGAAATCAAGTCAAAGATTATTTCGGGACTTCTCATGGCGTTCGGATTCGGAATCGTGGGATTTGCCGACGACTATATCAAGGTCGTGAAAAAACGTAATCTCGGACTTTCGATTATTCAGAAAACGCTGGCTCAGGTGCTTATCATAGCAGCTTATCTTGTAAGCCTTTACATGAGCATGGGATCAAAGCCGTATATGTACATTCCCTTTGTGGGAAATGTCGAGATGGGCATCTTCTTCTGGATTTTCTCCGCGGCGGTAATTTATGCAACGATTAACGCGGTTAACTTTACCGACGGCATCGACGGACTTTGTTCGAGCGTTACGCTTACGGCGGCAGCGGCTTTTGTGGTTATCTCGGTAATCTGCAAGCTTTCGGGAGTCGGTGTAGTCGCATCGGCACTTGCAGGAGGCTGTGCGGGATTTCTTGTGTGGAACCGCAACCCGGCAAAAGTCTTTATGGGCGATACGGGATCAATGTTCCTCGGCGGACTTGTTGTGGCACTCAGTTTTGCGGTAAACTGTCCGCTCATCCTTCTTCTCGTCGGAATTATCTACGTTATAGAAGGTCTGTCGGATGTTATTCAGATCGGTTATTTTAAACTTACTCACGGTAAACGCATATTTAAAATGGCACCCATTCACCATCACTTTGAAATGTCGGGCTGGAGCGAGAAAAAGATTGTTCTCGTTTTCTCTGTCGTAAATATTATCGGAAGTGTTGCGGGTATACTTGTTATGTATTTTGCCGGAAAATAAATTCGGGGGTTAACTCATGAAAGCTGCAACAAAAGAAAAATGGCAGAAATTCTCTGATAGGTTTTTTGTCGGCGGAAGAATGGACGTGGGCTTTTTGGTCATCGTTATTATTCTTTTGTCGGTAGGACTTGTAATGTTGCTTTCAGCAAGCTATGCCAACGCAAATTTCAATGAGGGCAATCCGCATTATTATTTCAACAGACAGGCGAAGCATGCGATTATAGGCGTAGTTGCGATGCTTCTGGCATCGAGAGTCAACATGAAGGCTGTTAAACTTTCAACGCCGTTGGTTGTTCTGGTAAGTATAGTACTTTTGGTGTTGGTTTTGAAATTTCCTTCGGTAACCGAAGGTAAAGAAAATATCTACAGATGGTTAGAGATAGGCGGAGTAAGATTTCAGCCGTCGGAAGTCGCAAAGTATGCTCTGGTTCTGTTCTCGTCGGTGATACTGTCGATGAAAAACAAAATCATGATAAAAGGCAAGGATATGTCACTGACGGTCTGTTTTCTGTTCGGAATGGCGATATGCGGTTTGATTATACCGGAAAGGCATCTTTCGTGTCTTATTCTCATGGCGGGAATTCTTGCCATAATGCTTGCACTCGGAGGGCTGAATAAAAAATTTATAGCATTCTGTATCATATTTGCGGTGCTGGCACTGGCTCTTGTGTTAATATTCAAGGAAGAGGTTATTGAAATCTTACCGAGAAACAGAGAAAGTGAGAGAATCATCTACTGGCTCGACAAAGAGTCGGCACCTCAGGACAACAGATGGCAGACGAATCAGTCGCTGTATGCACTCGGCTCAGGCGGACTTTTCGGAGCGGGACTCGGCGAATCGAAGCAGAAGTTCATGTATATGCCCGAGCCGCAGAATGACTTCATTTTTGCAATCATATGTGAAGAACTCGGCTTTATCGGCGGAGTGGCAATCATTCTTTTGTTTGCGGCACTTATCTGGAGAGGTTTTACCATCGCGGTAAATACAAAAGACAGATTCGGCGCATTGATGACAATGGGAATCGTGTCGCATATAGGACTTCAGACGGTACTCAATATTCTTGTAGTCACCGATGCAATACCGAACACGGGAATATCACTGCCGTTTTTCAGCTTCGGAGGAACGTCGCTTCTGATGATTCTTGCCGAAATGGGAATAGTGCTATCCGTGTCGAGAACGGGTAACAGAAAGCCGAAAGTCAGACAGAATGTTAATAAAAACGGAGCAACGGATGCAGAAAGACAGAAAAACAGAAACGAAAATAACGGTTGACAATCTGAAAAATAAAGGTACAATTCAGTTGTTGGTTGAAAAAGACGGCAAGGCGGTTATAGAATTCATTCCGAATACGGGAATCGACATGGAAAAATACAAAAATGCCTTGCCCGTACCGAAAGAGAATAATGATTAACGATAAAGGAGAACGCATTATGCTTAACGGAAAGCGCATATTATTTGCAACGGGAGGAACAGGCGGACACATCAATCCCGCACTTGCTGTGGCGGGACATATAAGAACGAATTATCCCGATGCGAAGATACTGTTTGTCGGTACGGCTGAAAAGATGGAAGCGAAGCTTGTACCTTCCAAGGGTTTTGATTTCAGAACAATAGATATAAGCGGATTTCAAAGGTCGTTCTCCTTGAATAATATCAAGAGAAATCTCGGAACAATAAAAAAGCTTCTTTTTGTAACGGGACAGACAAAGAAAATCATAAAGGATTTTAAACCCGATGTTGTAGTGGGCTTCGGCGGATACGTCAGCGGTCCCGTGCTCAGAACGGCGGCAAAGATGGGAATCCCGACAGCGATTCACGAGCAGAATGCGTATCCGGGAGTGACAAACAAGGCTCTTGCCAAAAAAGCGGAAGCGGTCATGCTTACCGTAAAGGAAGCCGAGAAGTATTTAGAGTCGAAGAATCCCTGCATTCATACGGGACTTCCCGTCAGAGAAGAAATTACATCGCAGGACAGAGATTTTGCAAGAGCGGAACTGAAACTTGACGACAGACCGATGGTGCTTTCCATGGGCGGAAGCCTCGGAGCAAGAGCGATTAACGACGCCGTAACCGAGATGATTGCAAAAAAGGTTGCCGACGGCGACTGCTACTTCCATCATGCCTACGGACAGTACGGCAAGTGGGTTCCGGACAAGCTTCGTGAACTCGGAGTGGAAACCGAAAAATACGAAAACCTTACGGTCAGGGAATATATTGACAATATGCACGTGTGTCTTGCGGCTGCCGACCTGGTAATTTGCAGAGCGGGAGCATCGAGTCTTTCCGAATTCGAGGCGGTAGGAAAGCCGTCGATACTCATTCCGTCGCCGAATGTTGCGGAAAATCATCAATATCATAACGCAATGGCACTTGTAAAAAACTCGGCAGCTGTTATAATAGAAGAGAAGGATCTGTCGGGTGAAAGACTTGCCGAAGAAGTAACGAATCTCCTCGGCGACAGAGAAAAGCTCAGAAAAATCGGGGAAAATGCGAAAAAGATGGCTATTCCCGACACCGTCGAAAGAATAACGGAAATAATCGCACAAATCGCCGCAAGATAACACAGTAACTTCAGTGTACACGCCTGCATAATATGGAACGGAATTTATTTTCGCAAGGGGTGTACAAGATTGGAAAAAATTGTTATCGAGGGCATGAAGCGCCTTGAAGGTGAAATAAAAGTACAAGGATCAAAAAACAGCTCATTGCCGATTCTGGCGGCAACGGTTGTGACGGGGAAGAGCTGTATTTTACATAACTGTCCCATTCTCAGCGATACTTCGGCGGCAATCGAAATATTGCGGTATCTCGGCTGCAAGGCGGTCAGAGCGGGACATACGGTTATAACCGACTCATCGGATATCCAACGCTACGACATACCCGATTTTTTGATGAGAGAGATGAGATCGTCGATAGTGTTTCTCGGAGCGCTTCTGAGCAGATTCAAAAAAGCCCGGATGTCGTCGCCCGGAGGGTGCGAAATAGGGCTTCGGCCCATCGACCTTCATCTGTCATCGCTGGAGGCACTCGGAGTCAAAACAACGGAAATGGCAGGTAAAATTTACTGTACGGCACCGAACGGACTTCACGGAGCCAAGATAACGCTGTCGTTCCCGTCTGTCGGAGCAACAGAAAACATAATGCTGGCGGCAGTCGGAGCAAAAGGCACGACGACGGTGTTCAATGCCGCAAGAGAGCCGGAAATAGCAGATCTTGCTGAATTTCTGAACGGATGCGGCGCCGATATAAAAGGTGCGGGAAGCGGAACCGTTGTGATCGAGGGAAAAGAGGAGTTTTTTGACTTTGAGCATACGGTGATCCCCGACAGAATAGTGGCATCGACACTTATGACGGCAGCGGCGGTGACGGGCGGAAATATTCTTCTTCGCAAGGTGAACTCCGACCACCTTACACCGATCTTGCCGTATTTTGAAAAATCGGGATGTGTAACTTCGATACAAAAGGATACACTCAGCATAAAAGCACCGAGAAAGCTTTTGTCACCGGGACTTATACGGACAATGCCGTATCCGGGGTTTCCCACGGATTCACAGGCAGGAATGATGGCAATGGCAAGTGTCAGCGAAGGAACGAGCGTAATAGTAGAAAATATTTTTGAAAGCAGATATAAGCACGTACCCGAGCTTATAAAAATGGGTGCGAAAATAACCGTTCAGAACTGTGTGGCAGTTGTGGAGGGAACGGGAACATTACATTCGGCAGCAACAAACGCAACCGATCTTCGCGGAGGTGTCGCACTTGTTACGGCGGCACTTGCGGCGGAAGGCGTATCAACGGTAGGATGCGTATATCATATAGACAGAGGCTGTGAAAGCCTTGAAAATATGTTTTTGTCACTCGGCGGAAAGGTGACAAGAGAGAAAGATGACGGAAAAACGTCCGAAGAGGACTGACGGATAGGGGAAAATATATGGAATCTCAAGGTCGTGCACCGAAAAAAAGAGTGTCGGTTAAGCGAAAAAGACCGCTTCGCCAGAGAGCAGCCTTATGGCTTCTTGATAAAATGGACGGAAAAAAGCCCGATGTACATATTGTAAAAGGCGGAAACAGTCCGAAAAAAGGCGAAAAACAGCAGAATGTAAGAACTGCTCATCCGAAGAAGTGCCGTACAGAAAAGGTTAAAGCACAACCTCAAAGACAGGCGAACAGCACGTCGGCAAAAGCGCATAACGTTCAGAGAGAAAACAATGCGCAGCCTGCAAGACGGACATCGGCAAAAAAGGTTACCGTAAAAAAAGCCGGTTTAAAAGCTAAATTCCAAAGTGTACTCAGAACATTGCTGTCGATTGATCTGAAGCGTTACCCGGGAGTCAAAAAAAGACTGTACATTCTGGCAGGCGTGACGGTTGTGTTTTTTGTAATGTTGATTTTATCGAGAACGGTGCTTTTCAAGATTGAAAATATTAACATTATAAATCCGGGTGATGTCAGCTATACGAGTGAACAGATGAAGGCGGAAACCGGAATTTTGCCGGGAGTACAGAATCTGTTCAGGTGTGATGTTGAGAAGGTGGAAAGAAACATAGAACAAAGACTGCCGTATATCGGTGATGCGGTTGTCGAAAAGGATTTTCCGTCGTCGATTAAGGTTACGGTGACACCGACATCGGCATCGGCGGCAATTGTACACGAAGGCGGTTATCTGCTGATAGACGGAAACGGTAAAATGCTGGAGCTTACGCAAATAGCTCCCGAAACGGTACCCGTTGTCAGAACTTCCGTTGAGCTTAAAGCGGAAATAGGACATTACCTGGGCGATGAAACAAAACTCAAAGATAAGATAGACGAAGACGACGAAGAAGGCATAAAGGAACAAAACAGAATAACGCTTGAAATCGGAATGATGAAGCTTATCGGCGATATCAGGTCGGCGGCGGAAAAATCGGGACTTTACGACGGAATAACGCTTATCGACATACGCGATATCCGTGCAATAACACTCATGTACGAAAAAAGACTTACGTTAAGACTCGGCAACGAATCACAGCTTGACGACAAGCTTTCCACGGGTGCAAAGATAATTGCGAGAGAGTCGGACAGCGAAAGAGTCCGCACGGGTGCCATCAATCTTGAAAACCCGGGAACGGGATACTCGATTGACACGTATGAAGAGTTTACAACGGGTGAAGATACGGGAAATACCCCGGAAAAGACTGAAAATTAACCGTAAACGCTGAAAAGTACATAATTTATTTAAAATTTGTTCTTGTATTTTTCAGAAAAGTATGTTATTCTGTTATTTATAATAGGTTAATGGTGTTTAAATATTTAGGAGGATTATCAATATGGCTATTGAACTTGATAACGAATTTGAAAGTGCCGTGCAGATAAAGGTTATCGGTGTCGGCGGCGGCGGCGGAAATGCCGTTAACAGAATGATTACTTCCGGAGTTCTCGGTGCAGAGTTTATCGCAGTAAACACCGACAAGCAGGTTCTTGTTCATTCCAACGCTACTCATAAGATTCAGATTGGTGAAAAAGCAACTCACGGTCAGGGCGCAGGCGGTAAGCCTGAGGTTGGCGCAAAGGCTGCCGAAGAAAGCCGCGACGCAATTGCTGATGCAATCAAGGGCACAGATATGGTATTCATCACAACCGGTATGGGCGGCGGCACCGGCACAGGCGCAGCTCCCATCATTGCTCAGGTTGCAAAAGATATGGGTTGCCTTACCATCGGTGTTGTAACAAAGCCCTTCAAGTTTGAAGGCCGCAAGAGAATGCTTCAGGCTCAGGAAGGCATTGCACAGCTTGCCGAGCATGTTGACTCTCTCATCGTTATTCCCAATGACCGTCTTCGTGCACTTGATGACAGAAAGAAGACCATCGCTGAGGCTTTTGCTGAGGCTGACGAAGTTCTTCTTCAGGGCGTTAAGAGCATTTCAGAACTTATTAAGGTTCCCGGTTTCATTAACCTTGACTTTGCCGACGTTACTTCCATTATGAAGAACGCAGGTTATGCTCACATGGGTGTCGGCTCTGCAAAGGGTGCGGACAAGGCACAGGTTGCTGCAATGCAGGCTATCTCCTCTCCCCTTCTCGAGACCAATATAACCGGTGCTACCGGTGTTCTTGTAAGCATCACCGCTTCCGCGGATATTCAGCTCGATGAGATCGACGCAGCTTCCAATATGATCTACGAAGAAGCTCATCCCGATGCAAACATCATTTGGGGTGCGGCATTTGACCCCACTCTCCAG
>JAZSPN010000085.1:0-21246 GCA_045537495.1 Acutalibacteraceae bacterium | reverse complement strand
GATTGAAAAGATCGTATCGCAACTGAACAGGCGTAACGAAAAGTCAGATGCGTTTCAGACTGCACTCGACAAAACAAAGGAAGATTTGCAGATGCCCTCGGAATTGTATTCCGAAGAAAAAACGCACAAGGATGAAGAGTTGACTCCCGAGGAAAAGGAAGCACAGTCGAAAGAGCAGATCGCCCGTCTTACCGAAAGAGTCAAGCGGATTCAGAGAAATCTGAGCAGTGTCGTGCTCGGGCAGGACAATGCAATAAATATTTTTGTTTCGGGATATTTTCAGGCGGAGCTCAGGCGCATAACCGGCAAGAACAACGGAAGACCTGAGGCTACATATTTATTTGCAGGATCTCCCGGCGTAGGAAAAACTTTTCTTGCAGAAACGGCGGCGAAGGAACTTGGCCGTGAGTTTATGAGATTTGACATGAGCGAGTACACGGGCAGTGAAGCACACATGGAACTCCTCGGAACAAACAAGTCGTTTAAGGGCGACAAGGAAGGCAATCTTACGGGATTTGTTGCAAAAAATCCGAAATGTGTGCTGCTTTTTGACGAAATTGAAAAGGCTCATATTTCTGTAATTCACTTATTCCTGCAAGTTTTGGACGCAGGCAGACTCCGCGATACAAACTCGGGAGAAGAGGTTGATTTTTCAAGGGCGATTATAATTTTTACAACAAATGCTGCCAGAAAGATTTACGAGGGATCACCGACCGGTAATTTGTCAGGAATATCCAGAAAAACAATTTTACGCGCGTTGGAAACAGATGTTGATCCCAAAACCGGAAAAGGATCTTTCCCTGCTGCAATCTGTTCAAGATTTGCAACGGGCAATGTTGTTATGTTCAACCATATGGAAGCACATTCCCTCAGAAAAATTGTTGAGGAAGAGATAGAAGCAAACGTAAAGACGTTTGAAGAAAAAACCGGAGTCAGCTGTACAGTGTCCGACGATGTTTACTCATGCATACTTTTTGCGGAGGGCGGACATGCAGATGCACGAACGGTAAAAAGCAGAGCCAACAGCTTTTTTGGTACAGAGCTCTACGAATTATTCAGACTTGTGTCGGGCGAAGAAAACAGCACTTCGATTGAAAATATCGAAAAAATCAATATATCTCTTGAACTGCCGGAAGAAGTGAGCGTACGACGTCTGTTCAGAGATGATCTCAAAGGAACTGTTTTGTTCTTAGGATCCGACGAATTATGCGAAAAAATCAATAGGGTTATCGGTGAAAGGGAATACTGTAGCATAATAGTTTCTTCATTTGAAGAAGCGAGAGATATACTTGACAAGCAGGATGTTGAATTTGTATTTTGCGATTTTTATGTCGGAAGAGAATCGGATGCATCGGATAAGCTGAATATTGAAGATGTCGATTCGCAAGCAAGAGAGTTTTTCAGATACGTTTGCGATTCCACGGACGTACCGCTTTATGTGTTGTCTGATGAAACCCGCAAATATACCGAAGAAGAAAAGTTTTCCTTGCTGAAAGAGGGAGCACGGGGAATTATTGATGCGGGAAAATCGGAAGAACTTGAATCGGAGATTGACGATATTATTATAAAGATACATCAGCAGAAGAGCATGACTGAGCTTGCAAGGGCAAGTAAGATTGTTACATACGAAACGTCACAGACTTTGTCGGATGACGGAAGGAATGCCGAAATCAGACTCTTTGACATTTCTGTTGAAACCGCGGTGGATGCAGAGGATAAGGACAGTATTCTCAGCGGTTTGTCAAAGCCCGATGTCAGATTTAATGATATTATCGGAGCGGAAAGCGCAAAGAGAGAGCTTGAGTTTGGTGTCGATTATCTCAAAAACCCGAAATCGTTTTCTTCGAAGGGGCTGGGAGTGCCGAAGGGGGTACTTTTATACGGACCTCCCGGTACGGGTAAAACGATGCTGGCAAAAGCGGTTGCCGGCGAGTCCGATGTAACATTCATAAGTACAGAGGGTAACCGTTTTCTGAAGAAATATTACGGTGAAGGCGAGGAAGCGGTACACAGTCTGTTTAATACCGCAAGAAAGTATGCACCGACGATTATTTTTATCGACGAGATTGATGCAATAGCTAAAGAGAGAACAGGGGAAGAACATGCACCTGAAAGTATACTGACTGCTTTTCTTTCGGAGATGGACGGATTCAAAACCGATGCAAAGAAACCGATATTTGTAATTGCGGCAACAAACTTCAATGTAGAACCCGGAACACGGAAGAGTCTTGATTCCGCATTCTTAAGACGTTTTGACCGACATATTTATATAGGTTTGCCCGATAGAAAGGCGAGATCTGAGTATATTCACAAAAAGAAAGATTCCAACCCCGCATTTGATCTTTCGGACGATGAGATGGAGAATATTGCGGCACGTTCGGCTGGTATGAGTCCTGCACAGATTGAATCTGTTTTTGATTTTGCGTTGCGAATCGCTATAAGAGAAAACAGGGATAAAGTTGACGATACGGTTTTCGAAGAGGCTTTTGAAACTTTCAACTGTGGTGAGGCCAGAAACTGGGGAGAGGCTCAGGTTGAGTCAGTTGCATATCACGAAGCGGGACACGCTTTGATATGCTGGCATAGCGGTGAAATACCATCATACCTGACAGCTGTTTCCAGAGGAGATCACGGCGGATATATGCTTGGTGCCGATGATGAGAACACGTTGACCTTTACAAAAAATAAGTTGCTTGCCAAAATAAGAACATGTCTCGGCGGCAGAGCTGCGGAGCTTGTCTTCTACGGTGACGAGGACGGACTTACGACGGGGGCTTCTTCGGATTTAAGACATGCTACACATCTTGCACAGAAGCTTGTTTGCAGTTACGGTATGGACAGCTCTCTCGGACTTGCCGTTGTACAGGAGATTGAGCTTACGAACGGATTTTTGGCACAGCAGGTGAGAGAGGCGGTAAACAAAATTCTTTCAGAAGAAATGGAAAAAGCAAAGAGAATTATTGAGGACAACCGCATCGCTGTCGAACAAATCGTCGGAGAATTGATTCGCAAAAATTATCTGACTTCAATCGAGATTGATGCGATCTTTTCAAAGTACGCAAAAAGACAGTCAGATTAAGATTTTTTCTGCCTCCGGAAAATTATTTTTGCGAAAAAATTTACGTTGAAGTGTTAACATAGGTGATTGCAATAAAACGTAAGCTGAAGATCTTCGAAAAATCTCGGAGGCGGTGTATTTCGATATGTGAAGAATAAAGTTCGAAAGGAATTTGAAATATGACGGTTGTGGAACTTTTTGACGGTGTGTCGATATGCAACATGGCAAGCTGTCTTGTGATGAGGCCTGAAAGGGTAATATTTGTCGGTGAGAGTGAACCGATGGAAAGACTGAAATTTGCATACAAGAAGGTGGCGGAAAATCACGGTATTGAAGTAGATATCGGATATGAGCCGATTAACAAAAACAGTATCGCAAATATCATTGAGGTCCTGAGCAAAATAGTGGAAACTGAAGAAAGCTGTGTTTTCGACCTGACCGGTGGCGAGGATCTCGTTCTGGTAGCTATGGGAATCGTCTATGAAAAGTACAAGAATGTGAAGAATGTTCAGATGCATAAATTCAACATAGCAAGCGGAAAGGTTTACGATTGCGACAGTGACGGAATTCTTCCCGATGCACAACCTCCCGAGCTTACGGTGCGTGACAATATAATGCTGTACGGAGGCAGCGTAGTACCGTACGACGGGAACAAAGGAACGCCCGACTGGTTTTTTGACGACGAGTTTGTTTCTGACGTTAAAACGATGTGGGAAATTTGTAGGGATAATCCGGGACTGTGGAATGTGCAGATAGGAACATTCAAGTTTATGTCTGAGAATTCTGCAGAAGGAATTACAGCGCTTGAATTCGCCGCCGACAAAAACCGTACAGAAGAGCAGATGAAAAAACGCAAGCTTAAATATGTATGGAACAAGTGGATTGTTAAGAGACTGTGCAGTGCGGGATTTTTGATCAAAATGTCTGACGATGATGTCGCTGTTCATTATATGTTTAAGAATGAGCAGGTGAAAAGGTGCCTTACAAAAGCAGGTACGGTACTGGAACTGACAGTTTTGCTTCATGCTTTTGATGCGAAGGAGAAGGATGGCAGTAAAAGGTTTTCGGATGCAGTAAGCGATGTTTTCATCGACTGGGATGCTGAGCTTCATGAGATTGATGATGAAATCAAGGATACGGAAAACGAAGTTGATATCATCCTTATGAAGGGATTGATTCCGATATTTATTTCCTGCAAAAACGGATATGTTGACGAGAATGAGTTGTATAAGCTTAACACGGTTGCGGCAAAATTCGGCGGACCTAATGCAAAGAAAGCGCTTGTCACGACCTACTTCGGTAACGAAGAAGACCCGGGATATAAGCATTTTGTTCAGAGAACGATAGATATGAAAATTCAGTTGATTGCCGGTGTACACGAATTTTCAGAAGAAAAATTTGCAAAAAGGATCAAGAACATAAATTGTAATTAATTTGATTTTGAAAACCGTATGATTTCTCTTTGCCGATAATTGACACAACCAGCGTCAATGTGATATAATCCGGAAAGAAAGGGAAGTGATTTCAGTTGAAAATCGATCGTGAAAAGCTGTACGGTGAACTGGTTGAGGATATACTGGGAAGAGATATACCGATGTATAATAATCTCTATATTTTCGTCCACAATCTGGTATACGGGAAAATAGTCGGAATGTGTAACACCAACAATGAGTTGCGTGTCGGTCGTCATGCGGACGACATAATGCAGATTATACAGATCAGAATAGTTAAAAAGTGTGAGGATTCATTTTTTAAACCCGTAGACGGAAAAACAGAAAAAACATGTGAAGAATTTGAAAAATGGTGTCACACCGTAGCAAAAAACTGCTTTAAAACCTATTACGCGAAAATTGTAGGCAAAAGAGGCAAAAACGGTGAAAACGGTGCAACACCGGCACCAAAGAACGATGATCCCGACAACAACGGACCGGTGAACGGAGATCAGGATATTTCTTTGAGTCAAGATGATAATCATGATGAAGAAGAGGTATCGGCAACAGACGAAAAACGCACGGGAAGACCGAAGAAGGTTTCCATATCCGACGAGGGTAATGACGCGCCCCGTGTTTCGGGCGGTTATGAAAAAATAGAGAACCGTGAGTTCAACAGAAACAAGCTCAAGGAGTGCTTCGAGGTTGTTTTACAGCTGAATTCAAAACCGCACATCGTGCTGACATGGCTCTGCCTTTCTTTGATGATGCTGAATCTTGATATGAGAAAAATTGATGCAACGCATATGCTCATCAAGACGATAAGCGAAATGACGCTCAGAGGGATGATGTCGGTAGTCATGAGGCTGTTGTCAACATACAAAATTATCACAGTCGATGACGACTGGAAAGAAAAACAGTTGAAAAAGCTTGAACTATTCAACGAAGAATCGGGAAAGAAAATCGGCGACATGAAATATTCCGATTTCTTCATGATGAAGGGCGCGGAAGGCTCCATAAGTGATTGGTTCAACAAAATAAGCGGACAGATCAGAAAGAACGTGGATCCCGACTGGGGATGCACAAAGATCTGATAAGGAGGAAGAGTTTTGGAACATTTGACTATAGAAGAAATTATCGGCTACGTTACTGCAACCAAGCTTGATGCGGAAACATCGGATTTACTGGCAAAAGTAAATGGGCACATCAGAAAATGCTCCGCCTGCAAAGAGAAGCTTCACGCTTTTGAAAGTGTCAACAGCGCATTGCTGGGTGACTATTTCGAGGATGATTCTGAAACGGAAGTAACGGGAGAAAGCTATGAAAACAGTCGCTGAAAATATCAATATTAAAGGAGAGGTTTAAAATGTCGGAAGTCAATATGGAAAAAGCCGTGAAAACCTACAACACTCTTTGCGAAATGTTGGATGATTTGGATTTCAAGTACGAAAGACGCGATGAAAAATTATCAATCGTAACGGGGGTACAGGGTGATGATTTCCCGATAAAATTACATGTCCGTGTAAACCCCGAAAAAGAAATTGTATCTCTTTTTTCGTTTATGCCCTTTACGGTTGAAGAATCAAAGAGAGTAGACTTGGCGCTTGCGATCTGTGCCGCAAATTACGGCTTGGCAGACGGTTCCTTTGATTTCGATTTGTCTGACGGAACAATCATGTTCCGACTTACAACAAGCTTCCTGGGAAGTGATCTGGGTAAAGAGCTGTTTGTGTATATGGTTTTGGTTTCAACCAAAACGATTGATAATTACAACGATAAGTTCTTTATGATCGCAAAAGGAATGTTGAGCGTTCAGGATTTTATAGAATCCGAAAGATAATTCCGTTTTTCAAATATTAAGAGAGCTGCACCTTTGTCGGGTGCAGCTTTTGTTGTACCGTTTAACGGACATCGATAGATATATACTTTAACTGTAAGGAATATCAGGAATATCGAAAGGGGTAACGGTATGGACAGGAAGAATGGCGGAAGGTACAGAGCGGATGATGTGATTTTTTTCGAAACGGTACGTGACTGCGGTGATGAAGAATCCCGTTTTCCGAAAGCGAACGACGGTGTATTTGTCATTGACGTTGCGTCGCTCATATATCTTTGTCTGTTGCTTCCGGGAAACATTTCCGCAAACGCATTCACCGTGGCGGTGGGGGTTATCTGTGCGGCGAGGCTTGTGAGAACGTTTATCGGTCGGATATTCGGACAAAACTGTTGAACAATTAAACATTATGTGCTACACTTGGAATCCAAGAGGTGACACGTGTGAAAAAGACATACATCACGACGATGCCGAATCATATCGGAGCGTTTCTGAAAGCGAGTGAATGTTTCTCGGCACTCGGTATAAACATAACGAGAGTCAGCTACAACAAGGCGATAGATTCGCACATGCTGTTCATTGATGCGGCGGGCAGTGCGAGTCAGCTTCTCGAAGCGGATAAAAAGCTTGCGGAAATCGGCTACATCGGGCAAGAAAAGGCGGACAAGAACGTTGTGTTGCTTGAATTCAGATTGAAGGATGAGCCGGGAAGCGTTACCGAGGTGTTGAAGCTCATCAACGGATTCAATTTCAACATATCATACATAAGTTCTCAGGAAAACGGTACGGATTACCAGTACTTCAAGATGGGGCTGTTTGTTGAGGATGCAAAAAGAATATCGGAATTCATAAAAGAAGCGGAGAAGCTTTGCGAAATCAGGGTGATAGATTACGATCATTCCGAAAGGGTGTTCGACAACAGTATATTCTACAATTCGTTTATAAGCGGTCTTTCGGGTGCGGATGAGCTTAATGCGGAGCTTCGCGACGAGCTTCTCATTAATGCGAATCTTGCGATGCAGACGCTTGACGAGAGGGGCTTGTCGCCGTACAAGACGTTTGACAGCATAAGCAAATTTGCAGAACTGTTACTGAGATACAAGGGGGATGCGTTCCGACCGAGGATTACTCATGACAGAATCAGCGACCAAACGGAGATAATACTTATAGAGCCTCCGTGCGGAAGCAACACGGCGATAATAAAAAGTGCGGGAGAAGTGCTTTTTATTGACAGCGGATATGCCGTTTATGCAGAAGAGATGAAAAAACTCATCGGCACACTGATTGAAGGCTTTGAAAGCTCAAAGAAACGCATATTCGTCACTCATGCCGACGTGGACCATTGCGGATTGCTTCCGATGTTTGACGAGGTGCTTGTCAGTGAAAGAACGGCAACGAGCCTTCAAAATGAGTGTGACGGCGGAAACGGATACCGTGAAGAGAACATGCTTCACAAGCCGTACATCCGAATGTGCAAGATACTGACGAGGTATGAGCCCGTGGACAAACAGAAGCTGAACGTTATGTGGCGGAGCCCGAAGGAGTTTGCAAATCCCGTTGAGCAAACGGGAACACTGAGTGTCGGAGAGCTCAGTTTCGAGGTTTACGAAGGTAAAGGCGGACATCTCAGAGGTGAAACGATTCTCATCGACAGACAGCATATGATAGCTTTCACGGGAGATGTGTATATAAACATTCACTTTCTGACGGCGGAGCAGGCTGAATATAACCGATATGCGCCGATTCTCATGACATCGGTGGACACCGATCCCGTTCTTTGTGCCGAAGAGAGAAAAACGCTGCTTTCAAAGCTTTCTGAAGGCTTCAGAATTTACGGATCACACGGACCGATGAAAAAAGTTTAAAATTTCTTGTGTGAAACACTTGACAAAAAAATAATTTTGGAGTAATATTAGTTATCCACCCCCTAAAAGCGGTTGTGCTGAAAGGGGGTGGGTTTTTCGTCTTTAAAAGCACGTTTTTTGCGAAATTTCGCGATATTCGGGAGTTAATATAAAAAAGGCAATTATTTTCATTTTAATTCAGAAAGGATGATTCAAAGTTGAAACCTGATGTTATGGATGTTTACGGATTGATTATGGACGACGAATTTTGCGATGAAGCCGAAACGGCATTTGCTGCACCGGATGAAGCTCTGGTTGAGTGTCTTAACAGATACGGAACGGTTGATTTTGATTTTCTTCTGAGGGCGACGGGAATGAGTGCCGAGTCACTTGCAAATGAGCTTCAAGGTGTAATCTTTCAGGATCCCGAAAAGCAGAGAGCGACGGGGCATTACGACATAAGTGTCGGCTGGGAGATATCGGAAAGCTACCTTAACGGCAACGTCAGAAGAAAGCTTGAAAAGGCCAAAAAGGCGAATGAACTTTTTCCTCACAGATTCGACAGCAACATTGAAGCGTTAAAGAAGATTTTACCTCCGACGCTTACGATTGACGATATCCACATAAGCCTCGGTGCGGTATGGGTGCCTGCCGAAGAGTATGTCGATTTCATAACCGAATTCCTTCATTTTTCACAAAGACCTGAACTCAGCTTTTCGAGAGATCTCGGACGCTGGGATTTAAGGTGTGACGAGGAGTCGAAGAAATCGGTATTCAACACCATCACTTACGGAGTCAGAGGAACGGTCGGCGACGGCACTCCTTCGGGCTACATGAAGCAGTATCTTACGGCACTTGATATCATTGTGCAGACGCTCAATGCAAAGACTGTCAAGGTTTACGACTACATACCGACATATAATTCCCGCACGGGGAACTACGACTATGAGCCTGTTCTCAACAAGGACATGACCGTCGAGGCGCAGGACAAGCAGAAGGAGATCTGTGATGCCTTCAAGGATTTTGTGTATGCCGATGCACTGAGAACGGAGAGGTTCGAAAGCTACTACAACGAGGCACTTGTCGGCTACACGTTTTCGGCGTATGACGGAAGCTTTCTGAGGCTTCCCGGACTTAATCCCGAGGTGAAGCTTTTCGACCATCAGAAGAATGCCGTGGCGAGAGTGTTGCTTTCGGGAAAGAACGTACTTCTGGCACACGATGTAGGTACGGGTAAGACGTACGAGATGGTGGTATCGGTGCATGAGCTCAAAAGGATGGGACTCAGCGCGAAGAATCTTGTCGTTGTGCCGAACAATGTTCTTAAAGCGACCGAAAATGCTCACCGACTGCTGTATCCGAACGACAAAATTCTTGTGATTTATCCGAAGGATTTCACTCCGCAGAAGAGAAATTCGGCACTTTGCGAGATACGTGACGGAGATTATACGGCGATTTACATGGCGTACAGCAGCTTCGACATGATCGTTATGAGCAAGAGCTATTATATCGGAAAAAGATCTGCAGAGATCAAGCGACTGAAAAGAGCTCATAATGCCTGTAACGACAAGAGGGAGAGAAGGGAATACCGTCACAAAATTTCGGCGCTTGAAGAAAAGCTTGCGAAATATATTGTTGATACACCCGAATGTGAATATCTGACGTTTGACGAGCTTTTTGTTAACACTCTTGTGGTGGATGAGGCACACAACTACAAGAATATACCGATCATTACGAAATCCGACAACATCGTCGGAATCAGAAGGAATTCGAGCAAGAAGTGTACCGAGATGATCGAAAAGGCGCATTTTGTTGACAGACTGATATTCGCGACGGGAACACCGCTTACGAACAGTCTTGCGGACCTCTTCACATTCCAGACGTACTTACAGCCGAACACCTTGAAAATGCACGGTATCGAAACCTTTGATACGTGGGTAAATACGTTCGGACAGAGAGAAACCGGCGTCGAGTGTGACGTCGATGCGAACAGTAAGAATCTCCGTACGGTGACGAGATTTTCATCGTTCCATAATCTTTCGGAGCTTATGGGAATGTTTGCGCAGGTCTGTGATTTTCACAAGATGGACGAGGATGACGAGGATCTTCCTGAGTTTTCGGGACACGAGGATATCTGCATAAAGCGAAGCGAGGCTCAGGCGGAATGTATTGAGGAACTGTCGAAGAGGACGGATGATATCCGCATGAAGAAGGTCAAAAGACACGAGGACAACCTTCTCATGGTTACGACGACGGGAAGGCTTCTTGCCGTTGATATAAGACTCATACATCCCGATGCAGTTGTTCCCGACGGCGAAATGACGAAGATAAGAGCGTGTGCGCTTGAGATTTTGAGAATATACAGACAGTACGACGGTATGACACAGGTTGTGTTCAGCGATGTGGGAACTCCGAAGGAGGCGTTCAACGTTTACGACTGTCTCAAAGAGAATCTCGAGAAACTCGGAATACCTTCTCATGAGATAGCTTTTGTGCACGATGCAACGTCGGAGAGTGCGAGAGCGAAGTTGTTTGAGAAAATGAACTCGGGAGAGCTTCGCGTGGTAATCGGATCGACGCTGAAGCTCGGAGTCGGAGTCAATGTCCAGGAAAGATTAGTGGCACTGCATCATCTTTCCGTGCCGTGGAAGCCTGCCGACATGGTACAGCGAGAGGGCAGAATCCTTCGTAAGGGTAACACGTCGGAGAGAATTTTCATGTACCGCTACATTACGGAGGGAAGCTTCGACGCGTACTCATGGCAGCTTCTCGAAAACAAGCAGAAGTTTATCAGCTCATTCCTCAGCGGAACATCGTCGGTGAGAGAAACCGAGGATATCGCCGATACGGTACTGTCGTATGCGGAAGTCAAGGCGTTGGCGATAGGAAATCCGCTCATCAAAAAGAGAGTGGAAGTTTCCAACCTTCTCCAGAGGGAGAGAATTGCAAGCAGACTCAGACAGAAGCAGATGCAGGAGCTTCGGACGGTAATCGAAACCATGCCCGAAAAGATAGCGGATACGACGGGGAAGGCAAGACTTGCACAGCATGACAGTGCATGGTTCAGGAGCGAAAAGAGGACGGTCAGCATCGAGGAAAGATTATCGTTCGGCGAAGAGCTTCTTCTGGCTGTAAGCGATAATGTTCTGGCGGAAGAGGAAAGAGTATTCGACACGTACAGAGGCTTTACGGTGGTGTTACCGTCGATAATGACGGCGGACAATCAGTATGTTCTGATAAGAAGCCCCTTAGGCGGTGAATACGTCTGTCAGATGAACGAGGATAAGACTCCTCTCGGATGCTGTAAGACGATTGATTATCTGCTTGACCGTCTTTCCGACAGAGCTGAAAAGCTTTTTGAGCAGGCGGAGATTTACAGAAGAAGGCTCAAAGATGCCGCAGAGGACCTCGACAGAGAGAATCCGCACATTGCGCAGATTGAGAATCTCAAAAAGAAACTGCATGATATTGACATAATGCTTGAAAACGGCATTAAGGAGGAGAAGGCATCGTGAAAAATGAATGTTTGAATATCCCGTCGGCAACGGTTGAATCGCTTATAAAATCGCTGAAAACACTCTATTGCGGTGTTTTATCGAAGGGGATGAGCATGAAAGCCGTACCGTCGGCATTTCTGTGGGGACCTCCGGGAATCGGAAAATCTCAGGGAGTATATGAGCTTGCGAACAGGATCGAAGCTGTCTGTCATGTCAAGGTGAAGGTGACAGACGTAAGACTTCTTCTGTTTTCGCCGATAGACCTTCGCGGAGTACCCGTGGCAGACAGTGAGAGGAAGTTTACAGCGTGGCTTATGCCGAAAATATTCGATATGGATAAGGGAGAGGACACGCTTAACATTCTTTTCCTTGACGAGCTTTCGGCGGCACCTCAGTCTGTTCAGGCGGCGGCATATCAGATATGTCTTGACCGAAGGATAGGTGAGCATACTCTGCCTGATAACTGTATCGTCATAGCGGCGGGAAACAGAACGACGGATCAGAGTGTCAGCTACAAAATGCCGAAAGCACTCTGTAACCGACTCATGCACTTCGATGTACGTCCCGACTTCGAATCATGGCGCAAATGGGCGGTGAACAAGGGCATATCCGACAAGGTGCTGGCATATCTGAAATTCGACGGCACAAGACTTTACAAGGAGCCCGAGGCCTCCGACCTTGCATATCCGACACCGAGATCGTGGGAATTTGTGAGCACCCTTCTTCGTGCTTCGGACGCGACTCCCTCGGAAATACATTCGCTGATAGCCGCCTGCATCGGAAACGACACGGCACTCGAATTCGAGGCGTTCTGTGACGGAATACTCGAAATGCCGTCAGTCAAAGAGATCATGGAGGGCAGATGTACCGATTACCCGAAAAAGCACGACGTCATGTATGCACTGATATCGGCACTCGTTTCGACGATAAGAGAAACAGCAGACAGCATCTCCGTAGAAAGACTCGACAACGTGTTCAGATACGTGGTGAAGCTTCCGGGCGATTTCGTGACATCGTATGTTAAGGACGTGCTGGAAATAGAGTCCCTCGGCGAGAAGCTGATGAAGTGCTACGATTTCCAGAAATGGATTGTGACGAGGAAGGTAGTATAAGGTGATGGAATGGACAAGGCACTGTTAAGGCAGACGGCACTGAAAATCTCAAAAGTCAGAGCGAAGGTACTTTGTGAAAATCCGTTCTTCGGAAGACTTCTTATGCACCTGCCGATAAGCTTTTCCGACTGTGAAACGGCATATACCGACATGGAAAAAATCGTTTTCGGCGTTGAGTTTTCAACACGTCTTTCCGAAAAGGAAACGGAATTTGTGCTTTTGCATGAGCTGATGCACTGTGTTCTGAAACACTGTACGAGAGGGAAGGGGAAGCTTCAGCTTCTTTACAATATAGCCTGTGACATCGTTGTCAATTCCGTGCTGCTGGAGGCTATGGGAGAGAGTGAAATCACGGTGGACGGCTGTAAGCTGATGCACACCGTACCCGACGGCACCGAAGGCAGTCTGTATACGGCGGAGGAAGTATATTTTATGCTCAGAAAAGAAGCGGAGGATTACCTCGGTACGTTAAACGGAACACTTGACAGTCATGATGAGTGGAGCTTAATTGACAACGAAGATATGTTTGAGGATAAATGGGACAGAAATCTTCGAAGTGCATCTTCATCGGATAAGGGATCGGGCATACCCGAATATATAAGACGTCAGGTGAAAATTGCCTTTGACCGACAGAAAATCCCGTGGCGACAGTTGCTCAGCGACTTTATAAAGCATGACAGAAGCGACTATGAATTTATACCTCCCGACAGAAGATTTCAGGGAGAATTCATATTGCCGTCATTCAATGAGAATGTGTACGGAGAAAAGGTCGAAAAGCTGTGGTTTTTGGTTGATACCTCGGGATCGGTGTCGCAGGAGATTCTCGGTGAGGCGCTGTCCGAAATAGCGTCGGCGATAAATCAGGTTGACAGACTTTGCGGATATCTTTCGTTTTTTGATACGGAGGTTAGCGAGCCGAAGGAATTCTCGAGTGTCCGTGAACTCGAAGAGATCACTCCGATAGGCGGGGGAGGAACGAGCTTTTATGTGATATTCAGAGCACTCGGGAAGTATTTCGAAGACGATGACAGACCGAGTGCCGTATTCATTCTGACGGACGGCTATGCACCGTTTCCCGACGAAGAGATTGCCATGGGGATTCCGGTGTTCTGGATAATCATTGACAGCAAGCAGGAACCGCCCTTCGGCGAGTGCATATATATCGAGTCGGATACGGACGAATAAATAACCCCTCGAAGAGAATCGTAATCTCTTTGAGGGGCTTCGCTTTTACTGCTTTTTACAGTTTTATTCGTCTTCGGGTTGAGGACTTGTAAGAATTATTCTTCGAAATTCAGACACTTGTCACAAAGCGCGTTTATCTGCTCATCCGTCATGTCGGGATTAAGGCTTACGTGTACCGTTCTTGACAGAATGTCGAGTGTCACGGGGCACATATCCTCGCTGTATTCGGGAATTATGCCGCGATTCGCTTCCATTTTGAAAGGATCCGTCAAGGGGTTGGCGGCGCCTCTCTTCTTCATTATCGGTGTCCAGCGTGAATATACGTGCTTGCCCGTGTCGATAGGTCTGACACCGCCGGTTTCCTTTGCGAAGCTTTCCGCTTTTTCTGCCGTGTCGAACATGAAGGTTACCGTCGTTGCGCAGTCGCCGTCGCTGTCGTTCGATCTTATAACCTTCAATTTGTCGGCGGTTTTTGCGACTACCGATTTTTTCACCTTTCTTAAATCGGAAAGTATCGAATCAAGCTTTTTAAGCTGGACTCTGAGTATTGCCGACTTTATCTCGTCGGTACGGAATTCCGATCCGCAGAACGAATCCTCATCAATTCCGTCAAGCTGATTTCCGAAGTATGCAATTGCACTCGAATCGTGATAGATCATCGCTTTTCTGAAAATCTCTTCACTGTCAGTAACGAGTGCTCCGCCTTCACCCGCGGTGATTACCTTGAAGAAGTTGAAGCTGAAAGCACCGGCATCGCCGATTGTACCGAGTCTTTTGCCCTTGTATGAGCCTCCGTCCGCCTGACAGGCATCCTCGAGTATCTTTAATCCGTACTCATCGGCAATCGTTTTCAGAGAATCCATGTCGCACGGATAACCCTGAATATGTACGGGGATTATTGCCTTTGTATTCTTTGTTATCTTACGTTTTACATCCTCGGGGGAAATCGTAAGGCTTTCGTCGATTTCACAGAGTACGGGAATTGCTCCGACGGCAACTACCGCCATTGCCGATGCGATATACGTGTATGCGGGCACGATTACCTGGTCACCGGGGCCTATGCCCATACCGATGAGTGCCGATGTCATGGCGGCAAGTCCCGATGTCATCAGTATCGAATATTCGGAACCCATTATCTCGCGAAGCTCCGCTTCACAGTGCTCCGTTTCCCTGTTTCCTCCGTTGATTTTGAAAAGGTCGCCGGATCTTATAACTCTTGCAACTGCATCTATTTCTTCCTGCCCGATTCTGTACATTATTCCTTTCCTCCTATGTTTCTGACGGTTTCCTTCGCCATGTGCCAGTCTGCATTCTCGGCATACGGCTGTACCTTCGATGTGAGATACATGTCAATTTCGTATCCGCCTCTCATTATCTGTTCCTCGGTTACAAAATATCCGAACGCTCCGTTGGTCATCGCAAAAGAGAGAACATCGTCGTATTCGCTCATTTTTTCCGCTCTCATGCCGATTTCGGAGAACAGCTCATACGGGAATGTGACAATTACCGTATCGCCGAGTTTTACCACGTTCTGTCTTACCTTGAAGTACTCCGCATCCTCGTGTCCGTTCTTGTAGGAATCGACAACGGATCTGTAATACTGAGCCTTCTGTGCCGCTATGTTGACAGTTTTGCTTTCGTATTTTTTAAGCTGTGCCTCAGCCTCCCGGAGAGGGATTCTCTTTTTAAGCGGAATGTGAAGCTCTCCCTCATGGCAATGAAGAGATAATGACTTGAATTCCTTTATGCTTCGGTAAATCCTGACAGCATCCTCCGATGCCTTGTTTCCGAGTTCGTGAACATACGTCATATTGCCCGTTGTCTGCCCGTTGGAAAGACGCGGACCGACATCGCCCTCGGGACCGTTGAAGAATGCGGTTATTCCTCCCGTCATGCTTTCGAGGGTGTCCGTCATGATTCCCGGCCAGTCCCTGCTGATTTCGTCACAGTAGCCTGCCGCCGTGCCGTGTGCTCCGTAATGAATGATGTTGCCGACCGTTTCGCCCGATGTGTTTCTGAAAGAAATCACCGTCATTTTCGGATTATAGCTTCCCCACGGGCACTGTCCGAGACGGACGTGATTGTCCGAGTCAAGCTCACGTCGGTTTATGCCGACGTCGCTGTTTCCTCTCGCCATGCCGACGGTAACCTCTTCTTTTTTTCGGAAAGCCTCTTTTACGGCTTCCTTTATCATCGGAATAAATATACTGTCGCAGTACTCTTTGTCAATGTCACCCCAGCCCGTTTCTCCCGAAACATTCGGTCCCGAGTGGGTATGCGTTGCACTGAGGATGATGTTTTCTCTCTTTATTCCCGTTTCCTTTTCGACAGCATCTCTGATTTCGTCGGAAAGCTTCGTGTTTATAAGACATACGGTTGCACTTATCAGAACACATTCGGTTTTTCCGTCAGTCAACAAGAATGCCGTCGCGGTCAGGTCGTCGTGCTTCGACTTTGAGCAAAGTATCGGATCGTAGCCGTACAAATGCCCTCCGACGGGAGGTGTAATGATTTTTCTGCCGATTCCAAGTTTCAATGACACTGTTTTCACTCCTTGATAAATATTAGTTCTGCTTTCTGACTATCGTGTACTCATCTCCGCCTCTGAAATACGGACAGCTCCTTACGGTATTTGTAAAGAAATGCTCGTATTCGTCCATGTCGAGGTCGATTTCGCACACGTAGCAGTCGTATTCGTCATCGTACGCATAGTGCATACAGTATTCGCATGTTTTGCTGTCGTTCATATCTTTCCTCATTTTATGATATCCGCCGTTTTTGCATCCGAAGCCTTCAGAAGGTCCGACGGCTTTATTATTATCTGAGCGCCTATTTTTCCGCCGCTGATTATCACTTTTTCAAAATCGGTGACTGTTTCGTGAATCACCGTTTTGTATTTCTTTTTCATCCCTATCGGTGTACAACCGCCTCTGATGTAGCCCGTAACGGAAAGAATATCCTTGACGGCTATCATCTCGATCGATTTTTCTCCGACGGTCTTTGCCGCCTTTTTGAGGTCAAGCTCCTTGTCGATGGGTATCGCAAACACGTAGTGCTCCGCGCTTTTGCCGACGGTTACAAGCGTTTTGAAGCTGCTGTCATACGACTGTGAAAGCATATCCGCCACCGTCACGCCGTCGATGAATTCTTCACACTCGTAGAGATTGTATTCATACGGTATCTTCAATCTGTCGAGAATACGCATGGCATTCGTTTTGACTTCCTTACTCAACGTCATTTTCTCCTTTTATGTACGCTTCAAGTCTGTATATCGGCTGTCCGAGATCCGAAAAACGCTTTTCGTACTCCGTTACGATGTTGCCCTCGAAGTCGCTGTTGTGAAGGTCAAGCGATATATTTTTAAGACAGAAGCCATTCTCTGTAAACTGCTCAATGCTGTACTCAAAAAAGTGCATATTGTCGGTTTTTTGGTGAATTTCCGATCCGTCCCTGAGTATCTCCTTATAAAGCTTCAAGAATCTCGGACTCGTAAGCCTATGGTTTCTGTACGCCTTTTTGGGGAAGGGACATGAAAAGTTGAGATATATTCTGTCAATCGACTTTTTCGGTATGTATCTCCATAAGTACTCCGCCGACAGCTTTATGAATCTGACGTTGGAAAGCTCTTTTTCAATCACCTTTTCACAGCCGAGAACGATAACGTTGCCCTCCTTTTCGACGGCAAGAAAGTTATTGTGAGGCTCTCTTTCGGCTATTTGCGATATAAAAGCACCCTTTCCGCACCCGATTTCGAGTACAACGGGGTTATCGTTTCCGAAAAGCCCATGAAGGTCGATTTCGAGATTTTCCGAAGTCGGAGCATCGAAGTTCAGCTCGTCATATTTTATCGGCACCATGAGCGATTCGCACTTTTCCATACGCTCCGTAAGGTGCTTCTTTTTTCTCATTCTCATTCACGTCAACTCCTGCATTTAGTTCCTTTTGCATTTTATCATACCTTTTCTCAAAATTCAATGTATCTATTGCGTCATTTGAAAAATTATTATATAATATAGTATCAAAATGAGGAGGTCAATATGCCGAAGTTCAGTATTCTGCTGTCAGTTTATAACGGTGAAGTTTTTCTTCGGGACTGCCTGGATTCATGCCTTAACCAGTCCTTTTCGAATTTCGAGGTTGTTGCCGTCGATGACGGCTCTGTTGACTCCTCACGGGAAATTCTCGATTCCTATGCCTTGAAGGATAACAGAATCCGTGTTTTTCACAAGGAAAATTCGGGAGTTTTCCTCACACGGCGGTTTGCCGAAAATGAAGCACGCGGAGATTATTTGATTCATGCTGACTGTGACGATCTGTTGTCACCCGATATGCTGTCGTCACTTTATGAAGTGTTTTCTTCTCGTGATCCCGATGTCGTTTTCTTCGATATTTTATCGTTTTTTCCGAACGGTGAAACGGTAACGAAAACTTACTTTGACAGTGACACTTTTTTTGAAGATCCGAAACAGCTTCATTCACTGCTTCTGACATCAACCTTCAATTCGCTGTGCCATAAGTGCTTCAGGAGAAAGCTTGTTTCCGCCTGTCCCGATTATGAGAAGTTTTCCGCACTTTCTCACGGTGAGGACCTGCTTCGCAGTGCATATCTGATTCTTAACTGTGAGTCGGTTTATTATCTCAAAAAACCTCTCTATCTTTACCGACGTGATGTCGGGGCTTCTTCCAGATTCAGCGAAAAGATAATTCTCGATGCAGACAAAGTGACATCTGAGCTGTCCGTGCTGATTACAAAGGACAAGCCGCTCTTTTATATGCTGTGCAGAAAGCAGGTCAACAACTATATCCGCCTGCTTCTTAATAGTAACATTTCTTTTCCCGGGAAAAGGCGGTTGCTTCGCTCTTTGCAAAGTCTTTCAATCTTCAAAAATGCTTCTCTGGCAGAGGGCGATTCCGCTCTTTCGGAATTTCGTTTCCGACTGACCGAAAAGGGGCTTTTCGGTGTTGTCGTATTGCTTCAGCATCTTCACGGAAAGGACTGATACCTTGCGTAGTAAAAAAGCTTTTCTGAATATGGCTTCTTCACTGCTTTTACAGTTGATTTCGACTGTATGCGGTATCATTCTCCCGCGTCTTTTCATATCCGAATACGGTTCCGCCGTCAACGGTACAATTGCGTCGGTTACACAGTTTCTGAGCTACATCGTTCTGTTTGAGGCAGGTGTCGGCGGTGTTGTGAGGGCATCACTCTATAAGCCTCTTGCCGATAATAATCTGTCCGCCGTCAGCTCAATCCTTAAAGCGACCGACAATTTCTTTCGTAAGATTTCGCTGATTTTTGTGGTCTACACTCTTGCCGTTGCCGTTTCGTTTCCGTTTATCAGTGACTCGGGATTTGACTTTGTCTACACATTCACTCTCGTCATCATAATCGCTCTGAGCACGTTTTCCCAGTATTTCTTCGGGCTCAGCCGTCAGATTCTGCTTCATGCCGATCAGAGAAGGTATATCTATTCGTTTTTGCAGGTTTTCACCGTTATTCTCAATGCCGTCACCGTCGTGATTCTCATAAAATGCGGAGCATCCGTTCATACGGTAAAGCTTGCAACGGCTCTGATTTTTGCCGTTCGTCCCGTGATTCTTCGGATTTTCGTGAAGCTGAGATATTCTCCCGACTCAAATGCCGTCCCCGACAACAATGCTCTTTCCGAGAAATGGAACGGCTTCGGTCATCATACCGCCTATTTTCTCCATTCCAACACCGACGTCACCGTGCTGACGGTTGCAGCTTCACTTTCACAAAATCTGAATATCGCCGACATTTCCGTCTATACTGTTTACTATACCATCGTTTCCGGCATGAAAAATCTCGTCAATGCCGTTTCCTCGGGACTCGAATCCGCCTTCGGCAACATGCTCGCAAAAAATGAAAGCGACCTTCTGCGGAAAAATTTCAGGATTTACGAATTCATTTCCTTCACTCTCACCACCGTTGTTTTTACCTGTGTGGGACTGCTCATCGTTCCGTTTGTTACCGTCTACACAAGCGGTATCACCGATGCCGATTATACAAGGCCCGTTTTCGCATTGCTGATAACCTTATCGGAAGCGGTATTCTGTCTTCGTATCCCGTACAATAACCTCACTCTTGCGGCAGGTCACTATAAGCAAACCCGTAACGGCGCTTTTGCGGAAGCTTTCATCAACATCGTTCTGTCGATAGCCCTCGTAATACCGTTCGGGCTGTCGGGTGTCGCTTTTGCAACGCTCGTCGCCATGCTTTTCAGAACGGTGCAGTACGCCGTCTACCTTTCAAAAAACATACTGAACGGCTGTTTTTCGTCGTTCCTTCTGCGACTGCTTCTCAATCTTGTTTCGGCAATTCTCAGCGTTCTTTCGGTAAAGCTGATTTGCCCCTCCTATGACTCGTTCACCTGGTTTTCGTGGTTTATGTATGCCGTCGCGGTATTTTCCGTAACCGCCGTAATAACCGCTTTACTCAACTGCATTTTTTACCGATCCGATTTTAAGAATTTTCTCAATATTTTAAAAAATATCTTTGAAAGGAAAAAATCATGAAAAAATTTCTCTCTTTCACACTCTCAATGCTCATGCTCTTTTCTCTCGCTTCATGCGGTGATGACGGCACATCTTCTGCCGACACATCGGAAACCGTAACCGAAAACAATGCGCCTTCGGCACTCACCACCAACCGTCAGGGATTTTTCCATTTTTCACACAGCTTTTCCGAGAACATGAAAACAGATACCGACAGAAGCACTCCCGTTTGTCTTTGTGCAACGTATAAGGGTGCGGAGTCCGACGGTGCACAGTTTATCGTTTCGGCTTCACTCTACGACGACGGCGGTAATTCCTCGAAGGCTCAGTCGCTGTCCTATGCCGTAAAGCAGCGTGAAGAGTCATCGTCCGACGTTTTCGAAAAGACCTTCGGCGGCATCACTTTCTACGGCGTGTGCTTCGATTCGTATGAATACGACGGCAAAAGACTTCTTAATATGTTCGGTCAGACGGAAGCCTTCGATGACGGCACATATTATTTCCTCGAAATCACCGTCGATAATATGGAATCCGACGACTTCCTTTCCGTTGCGGAAAAAGAGCTGTCAACACTGAAATTCTTCTGATAAAAAAACTCCTCTTGTCCGAAGACGAGAGGAGTTCATTTTTTTCAGTCCTGCCAGTAATCCACGTCGTGGGGAAGTGAGATATCCTTCGCCCTGAAGACGGGGGCGACACCGTTTTTCTTTTGCTCGGTGTAGTTGTCGAGAGCACGGAAGGCATATTTTCCGAGATAGAATATGACGGGC